>NZ_JBHVGU010000010.1:250318-261311 GCF_042800575.1 Streptomyces sp. NPDC057616 | reverse complement strand
GTCGCCGGGCTGATCGAGCACGTCGGCAACCGCGACCTCCTCGCCGACGCCTCCGTCGTCTGCCTCGACTGGACGGGCCGCGCGCCCGGCGAGCCCGGCCAGGAGCGGCCCGACCGCTGACCTACGGCTCCTCCGGCGGCCGCACGAACGCCTCGTCCGGTGTGGAGAGCACCGCCTTCATGCCGCTGACCAGCGCCGACCGCTCCGCGGGCGCCATCGCCGCCAGCACGCCGGCCAGGGCCTGCGTGCGCCGGTGCGCCACGTCCTTCAGCACCCGCCGCCCCTGTCCCGTCAGGGTCAGCTGCACCTCGCGGCGGTTGCCCGGATGCAGTGTGCGCTCCAGCATCCCCGCGGCCTCCAGCCGGTTGCACAGCCGGCTGGCGGTGGGCAGCCCTATGTCCAGCCGCTCCGCCAGGCCCGTGAGGTTCAGCTCCGGTGCCGTCTCCAGCGCCCGCAGCGCACGCAACTGGTGCAGGGACAGCCGTACGGCGGCCTCCTGGGCGGCCAGGGACCACAGGTTCGCAAGACGCTCCACCGCGTCGGCGATCTCGCGCGCGTCGGCGCTCGGTTCGTCGCCCAAGCCCTCCGCGCGGTCGTCGGCGCCGCCGGGAAGAGTCACGAAGGCATCACTTTCCGTAAGATCCGGTCCTGCGGGGACATCTCATATTCCAACGCTGTACCCGAAGTGCCGCGACACAAGCAGTGCTACGAGGGTTCCGTCACCGGTACGGGCCGTTCGGCCGGTGCCTGCGGCACCGGCTTCGCCAGCTCCGCGTTGAACTGCGCGCCCATCAAAAGGGCCAGATTGGACAGCCACAGCCAGATCAGGAAGATCACGACGCCGGCCAGTGAGCCGTACAGGCGGTGGTAGGCGCCGATGTGGGACGTGTAGACCGCGAATCCGACCGATACGGCCAGAAGGAGCAGTACGGCCAGGGTGCCGCCCGGTGCCATCCGGCGGACCGGGCGGGACGACGCGGGGCCCGAGCGGTACAGGACGAGCACCATCGCCACGGCGACCACGGCCACGACCGGCCAGCGCAGGGCGTCCCACGCCGCCTGCGGCCCGCTGCCGAGATCCAGCGCCCGGCTCAGCCGCCGGGCCAGGCTGCCGGTGAGGAACAGCGTGAGCGTGGAGGTGAGCAGCAGCGAGATCAGCACCAGGGCCGTGACGATGATGCGCGGAGCCGTACGCCAGACGGGGCGGTGCGCGCTGACCCGGTGCATGGAGTGCAGGGCCCGGCGGAAGACGCTCAGATAGCTCGATCCCGACCACAGGGCGCCCGCCCCGCCGAGGAAGACCAGCGTCCACGCCGTCGACGACTGCCCGGTCAGCTGCCGCAGGGTGCTGCGCAGCAGGGGCTGCGACGCGACCGGGGCGGCCTGCGCCATGCGGTCGATGACCTCCGGCTTCGCGGTCGGCATCGTCAGCCCCACGATGGACAGGATCACCAGCAGCACCGGGAACAGTGCCAGCACGGCGTAGTACGTCAGCGCGGCGGCCCAGTCCGTGACGTCGTCGTTCCAGACGGCCACCGGGGTCCGGCGCAGCGCCGCCCACCATCGAGACCTGCGACCGTCTGCATCGTCCATGGGGCGGATGTTCTCACCTTCGTTGTTGCGCGGGCCGCCTGATCGTCCCGGGGCCTCGGCTGGCTCATGCCCCCCGTGCCACGCCTGTACTCTCCCGCACGATCACCTGGGGCACCGGCACCCGCACCGTGCGCGCCGGGCCCCCGTCCAGCAGCGCGGTCAGCTCCCTGGCCGCCGTACGGCCGAACTCCACGCTGTCCCGGGAGAGGGCCGACAGCCAGGGCCGGACCATGCGGCACAGGGCCGAGTCCTCCCAGGCCACCACCGACACGTCCGCCGGCACGGTGAAGCCGAGCTCGGTCGCGGTGGCGACGCCCGCGACGGCCATCACGTCGTTGTCGTAGATCAGCGCAGTCGGGGGAGCGGGCCGGCCGAGGACGCGGCGGGTGACGGCCGCGCCCTCCGCGTCCGAGTAGTCGGTGGTCACCGACTCGACCTCGTGCAGGCCGCGCCCTTCCGCCTCGGCGCGCAGCGTGCGCACCCGCCGCTCGGTGTGGGCGAGGCCGGGCAGGCCCGCGATGTGCACGATGCAACGGTGGCCCAGCCGGTACAGCTCGTCGACGACGGAGGCCATCGCGCCCGCGTCGTCCGCCCACACCGTCGACAGGCCGGGGTGGCGCTCGTCGGGCGCGCCGCCGATCACCACGGCGGGCAGGCCGAGTTCGTCCAGCAGATCGGGCCGCGGGTCGTCGGTGCGCGGATCGACGACGAGGACGCCGTCCACGCGGTGCTCGGCCCACCAGCGGCGGTAGACCGCGCACTCGTCGGCGACGTCCTCCACCACCTGGAACAGCAGACCGAGATGACGCTCCGCCAGCACCTCCTGTATGCCCGAGACGAGCTGGAGGAAGAACGAGTCCACGCCGAGGGTGTCCGCCGGCCGGGCCAGTACGAAGCCGACCGTCGCCGCGCCCTCCCCGGACAGCTGGCGCGCCGCCGCACTGGGCCGCCAGCCCAGTTGCTCGGCGACCCTGCGCACCCGGTCCCGGGTGACCTCGGAGACGCCCGGGCGGCCGTTGAGCGCGAAGGAGACGGCGCTCTCGGAGACACCGGCGCGCTGCGCGATGTCCTTCATCGTCGGCCGGCGGGCCGGGGAACGCCTGGCTGGCACCTGGCTCACCCTTTTCTCGGCAGTCAGAGCTAATGCGCTTGAGTGCGAGAACGGTAAAGCGCATTAGTGATGAAGCGCAAGTTCTCGATCACGGCAGCTCTGACCTGCACTAATGAGAACTGAATTTCTTTAGTGGAGGTCAATCCATTGACTTCCGGGGAACGCCCCGGGCATGGTCCCTGGCGTCACCGCCAACGACACTCCGAGGGAGCCGTGTCACCGTGCCCACATCCCGCAGAACCTTCGCCGCCGTAGCCGTCGCCGCCCTCGTCCTGCCGCTGAGCGCCTGCGGTTCCGGCGGCGACGACAGCGGATCGTCCGACGCCTCCGGCAAGATCGAGGGCGACATCACCTTCCAGACCTGGAACCTGAAGGCCAACTTCAAGCCCTACTTCGACGGCCTGGTCGCCGACTTCGAGAAGAAGTACCCGGGCACCCACGTGAAGTGGATCGACCAGCCCGCCGAGGGCTACGCCGACAAGATCAGCGCGGACGCGGCCGGCGGCACCCTGCCCGACGTCGTCAACGTCTCCCCGGACCTGGTCGCCCCCCTCGCCAAGGCCGGCCTCGCGCTCGATCTCGACAAGGCCGCCGCCAAGTACAAGAAGGAGTACCTGGCCGGGGCCTGGGCGAGCCACCAGATACCGGGCATGACCGGCACGTACGCCTTCCCCTGGTACCTCAACACCGGCCCGCTGTTCTACAACAAGTCCCTGTTCCGGAAGGCCGGACTCGACCCCGCGCAGCCGCCGAAGACGTACGCCGACCTCTTCGCCGACTCGCTGCAGATGGCGAAGAAGAGCGACGGCAAGGTCGCCACCCTCGCCAACGTCCCCACCATCGAGGACTTCGGCCGCTACGGCGTCGAGCTGATGGACAAACAGGGCGCCGCCTTCACCTTCAACGACGCCAAGGGTGTCGAACTGCTCACCAAGTACAAGGAGTTGTACGACGCCAAGGCCCTCGACCCGCAGGCGCTGACCGCCACCCCCGAGTCCTCGGGCAAGAAGTTCCTCACCGAGGCCGTCGCCATGAACCCCGGCAGCGCCCTGGACCTCGGCAACTTCAAGAAGCAGGCGCCGAACCTGTACAAGAACATCGGCATCACCGACCAGATCACCAGCACCGGCCACGTGAACATGTACGTGATGGGGGTGATGGTCAACTCCAAGACCAAGCACACGCCCGCCGCCGTCGCCTTCGCCCACTTCGTCACCGACGCCGAACACCAGATGTCGTTCGCGAAGAAGGTCGCCATCTTCCCGAGCACCGCCGGCTCCCTCGACGACCCGTACTTCACCAAGGAGGACGGCACCGACGAGACGCGCGTGCGCATCGCCGCCGCCAAGTCCCTGAAGAACGCGGTCAATTACACGCCCGTGCTGTTCAGCGACCAGATGAAGACGGCGCTGCGCAACGAGGTCGCCAAGGCGCTGCAGGGCAAGGAGAGCCCCAAGAAGGCTCTCGACAACGCTGTCAAGCAGTGCAACACGCTGCTCCAGCAGCAGGGATAGGACGCCCAGATGGCCTTGTCCACCCTGTCCGGCCGGCGGGCGCCGGGAGCGGGAGGCACCCGGCGCGTCCGTCGCCAACTGCCCACCAGCCCCTGGCTGTTCGCCGCCCCCGGACTGCTGATCACCGGCATCTTCATCCTGTACCCGTTCGTCTCCACGGTGATCAACTCCTTCACCGACCGCCGGACGCTGATCCCGGGCGAGTTCGTGGGGCTCGCCAACTTCCGCGAGCTGCTGCACGACGACATGTTCTGGATCGGGCTGCGCAACAGCACGCTCTACGTCGTCGGCGTCGTGCCCGCGCTGGTGATCCTGCCGCTGCTGCTCGCGCTGCTGGTGCAGAAGAACATCCCCGGCATCACCTTCTTCCGCTCCGCCTTCTACACGCCGGTCGTCGCCTCGATCGTCGTCGTCGGGCTGATCTGGGTGTGGCTGCTCGACGAACGCGGCCTGATCAACTCCCTGCTGGAGGGCATCGGGATCGGCCGGGTCGGCTTCCTCAGCGACCAGTGGCTGCTCCTGCTGAGCGCGATGGCCGTGACGGTGTGGAAGGGCCTCGGCTACTACATGATCATTTATCTGGCGGCGCTGGCGAACGTGCCCCGTGAACTCCACGAGGCCGCCGCCGTCGACGGCGCGGGCGCGGTGCGCCGCTTCCTCACCGTCACCGTCCCCGCCGTCCGCTCCACCATGGTCCTGGTCGGCGCGCTGTCCTCGGTCGCCGCCTTCAAGGTGTTCTCCGAGGTGTACCTGATGGCGGGCCCCAGCGGCGGACCGGCCGGCGAGGACACCACGCTGGTGATGCTGGTCCAGCGCACCGGCACCGGCCTCACCGGCCGCGTCGGCTACGCCTCCGCCCTCTCCCTCGTCGTCTTCGTCGTCACCGTCGCGCTGATGCTGCTCGTGCTGCGCGCCGACCGAAGGGAGGAGACATGAGCGTCGCCGAAAAGGTACGGCCCGCCGAGGCGCCGGCCCCGGTCCGGGAGCCGCGCGTCACCGACGAGCACGGCCGCCGCATCCGGGTGTGGGAACTCGCCCTGCGCTACGTGCTGTTGCTGGCCGTCCTCGCCCTGACCGTCGGCCCGTTCCTGTGGCAACTGTCCACCTCGCTGAAGGGGCCGACGGAGGACATCTTCAGCTCACCGCCGAAGTTCCTGCCCGCCCACCCCACCCTGCACAACTACGAGCGGGTCGCCGAGACCATCCCGGTGTGGGACTACGCCTTCAACTCCCTGAAGGTCGCCGCCGCCAACGTCGTCACGAACTGCGTCGGCTCGGCCCTGGCCGGCTACGCGCTGGCCCGGTTGCGCTACCGCGGGCGTCGCATCGCCACCCTTGCGTTCATCCTGGCGATGCTCGTGCCGGTGGAGGGCATCATCATCGCCCAGTTCACCACCATGCGGGAGCTCGGCCTCAACAACACCCTGATCGGGGTCGTCCTGCCGGGCTGCATCGGCGCCATGAACGTGCTGCTGATGCGCAACGCCTTCCTCAACCTGCCCTACGAGATCGAGGAGGCGGCCTACGTCGACGGCGCCAACGTCTGGCAGCGGTTCCTGCGCATCGCGCTGCCGTCGGTGAAGGGCACCCTCGCCGTGGTCGCCATCTTCGCCTTCATGGGCGCCTGGGACGACTTCCTGTGGCCGCTCATCGTGCTCAGCGACCCCTCCAAGTTCACCCTGACCATCGGCCTCAACTACCTGCACGGCACCTTCGCCAACGACGAACGCCTCGTCGCCGCGGGCACGGTCATCGCCGTCGCACCGCTGATCGCCCTCTTCGCCTGTCTGCAGCGGTACTTCTTCCGCGGCGTGGGCGAGGGGGCCGTCAAGGGCTGACCGCCGCACCCGAGTTCAAGGACACAGGACACCGCATGCCTTCTGCCGTGCGCTTCGGCGTCAACTACACCCCCAGCAAGGGGTGGTTCCACCACTGGCTCGACTACGACCCCGACTCCGTACGCGCCGACCTCGACTCCATCGCCGCCCTCGGCCTGGACCACATCCGCGTCTTCGCGCTGTGGCCCTACTTCCAGCCCAACCGCACCCTGATCCGCCCGCAGGCCGTCGAGCAGCTGGTCCAGCTCGTCGACGACGCCGCCGCACGCGGCCTCGACGTCAACGTCGACGGCCTGCAGGGCCACTTGAGCAGCTTCGACTACCTGCCCGCCTGGACCCGCACCTGGCACCGCCGCAACCTCTTCACCGACCCCGACGTCCTCGACGGCCAGGCCGCCTACCTGCGCACCCTCGCCGCCGCCCTCGCCGACCGCCCCACCTTCCTCGGCATGACGCTGGGCAACGAGGTCAACCAGTTCTCCGCGGGCCCGCACCCGGACCCCGACCGCGCCACCGAGGAGCAGATCGACGCCTGGCTGGCGCGCATGCTCGCCGCCTGCGAGCATGGCGCCCCCGGCAGGCTCCATCTGCACGCCGAGTACGACGCCACCTGGTACCAGGACGACCAGCCCTTCACCCCCGCCCAGGCCGCCCGCCACGGCGCCCTGACCGCCGTGCACTCCTGGGTCTTCAACGGCACCGCCCAGCGCCACGGCCGCACCGCCGTACCGACCGAGCACCACGCCGCCTACCTCGTCGAACTCGCCAAGGCCTGGGCCGAAGAGCCGCACCGGCCCGTCTGGCTCCAGGAGGTCGGCGCACCCGCGCCCCTCGTCCCGCCCGAGCACGCGGCCGCTTTCACCGCGGCCACCGTCGCCAACGCCCTGGACTGCCCCGACCTGTGGGGCATCACCTGGTGGTGCTCCCACGACGTCTCCCGCGACCTCGCCGACTTCCCCGAACTCGAATACGGGCTGGGCCTGTTGACCAACGACCGGCGGCCCAAGGACACCGCCCGCACGCTCGCCGACGCGGCCGCGCGCGCCCGTACCCTCGCGCCGCCGGCCCCCCGCACCACCGCCCTCACCGTCCCCGCCGACCCGGCCCTGCGCTCACGCTGCGCCCCCGGCGGAGAGGTCTTCGACGCCTTCTTCCGGCTGACCGCCGACGGCGCCCGCCCCACGACCGTCCTGGGCACCCTGGCGGACGACAAGGAGCACCTCACCGCACGCGGCATCACCGAGGTCGTCACGCCCGAACAGGTACGCGCCACCCCACCGGGAGGCACCGGCTCGTGACACCCACCGGACGCACCGCCCTCCTCACCGGCGCCGCGGCCGCCCCGCGATTGGAGTCGCGTGCGGTGGGGGAGCTGTACACCTCGTCGGACCCCGTCACCGTGACCCACCTCTGGTAGCACCCGCAATCCGCCCCCACCCTTGGAGCACCCCGCATGCATGACGACCGCAGCCTGGTCGAAGCCCGTCTCAAGCGCGTCCTCGACGAGCGCATCCGTCCCGCCGTGTACCCCGAATCCGTGCCGCTTCAGGTCGCGGTGTGGCACGCGCCCGGTGAGCCGGTGCCGGTCGCCGAGGGACTCGCGGCCGAGCCCGAGCCGATCGAGGTGGGCGCCCGGTGGGGTGCTCCCTGGGGGACCAGCTGGTTCCGTGTCACCGGTACGGTCCCCGAGGCCTGGGCCGGCCGGACCGTCGAGGCAATCATCGACCTCGGCTTCGACGAGAACATGCCCGGCTTCCAGTGCGAGGGCCTGGTCTACCGGCCCGACGGCACCCCGGTGAAGGGTCTCAACCCGCGCAACCAGTGGGTCCGCATCGGCGCGACCGTCGCCGGCGGGGAGGAGGTGCGCCTGCACGTCGAGGTCGCCTCCAACCCCGTCATCCTGGACTACCACCCCTTCCTGCCCACGCAGTTGGGCGACAGGGAGACCGCCGGCAGCGCACCGCAGTACACCCTCGCCCGGATGGACCTCGCCGTCTTCGACGAGACGGTGTGGCAGCTGGTGATCGACCTGGAGGTGCTGGGCGAGCTGATGGCGGAGCTGCCCGTGGAGTCCGCCCGCCGCTGGGACATCCTGCGCGCGGTGGACCGGGCGCTCGACGCGGTCGACCTCCAGGACGTGGGCGGCAGCGCGGCCGAGGCCCGCTCACGCCTGACCGAGGTGCTGGCCGCGCCCGCCGTGCCCTCCGCCCACCGCATCAGCGCCGTCGGTCACGCGCACATCGACTCGGCGTGGCTGTGGCCGCTGCGCGAGACGGTCCGCAAGGTCGCCCGCACGACGGCGAACATGACCGCGCTGCTGGAGGACGAGCCGGACTTCGTCTTCGCCATGTCGCAGGCCCAGCAGTGGGCCTGGGTGAAGGAGCACCGGCCCGAGGTGTGGGCGCGGGTGAAGAAGGCCGTCGCCGACGGGCGGTTCGTGCCGGCGGGCGGCATGTGGGTGGAGTCGGACACCAACATGCCGGGCTCGGAGGCCATGGCCCGGCAGTTCGTGCACGGCAAGCGGTTCTTCCTCGACGAGTTCGGCATCGAGAACGACGAGGCCTGGCTGCCCGACACCTTCGGCTTCGCCGCGGGCCTGCCGCAGATCATCCGCGCGGCCGGCTCCACCCGGTTGCTCACCCAGAAGATCTCGTGGTCGCAGACGAACAAGTTCCCGCACCACACCTTCCAGTGGGAGGGCATCGACGGCACCCGGATCTTCACCCACTTCCCGCCCGTCGACACCTACAACTGCTCCATGAAGGGCAGCGAGATCGCCCACGCGGCGCGCAACTTCAAGGACAAGGGCAGGGCCCGCCACTCCCTGGCGCCCACAGGCTGGGGCGACGGCGGTGGCGGCACCACCCGCGAGATGGTCGCCAAGGCGGCCCGGCTGCGCGACCTGGAAGGCTCGGCCACCGTCGCCTGGGAGACCCCGGCGGAGTTCTTCGCCAAGGCCGAGGCCGAGTACCCCGAACCGCCCGTCTGGGTCGGCGAGCTCTACCTCGAACTCCACCGCGCCACCCTCACCAGCCAGGCCGGCACCAAGCAGGGCAACCGCCGCAGCGAGCACCTCCTCAAGGAGGCCGAGCTGTGGGCGGCGACAGCGGCCGTACGCACCGGATTCGCCTACCCCTACGAGCAGTTGGACCGCATCTGGAAGACGGTGCTGCTGCACCAGTTCCACGACATCCTGCCCGGCTCGTCCATCGCCTGGGTGCACCGCGAGGCCCGCGCCACCTACGCCCGCCTCGCCGGGGAGCTGACCGGGATCATCGACGCGGCGCAGCGCGCCCTGGCCGGCGAGGGCTCGACGCCGCTGGTGTTCAACTCGGCCCCGCACGCCCGCGCCGGGGTCCCCTCGGGCGGCGCCGCCGCCCCCGTCGTCGACGGCCGGACGCTGCTCACCCCGCGTGAGGGCGGCGGCCACGTCCTGGACAACGGGCTGCTGCGGATCGGGATCGACGCCCGCGGCCTCGTCGTCTCGGCCTACGACCTCGCGGCCGACCGGGAGACGATCGCCCCGGGCCGGGCGGCCGGCGTCCTCCAACTCCACCCGGACTTCCCGAACATGTGGGACGCCTGGGACGTGGACGAGTTCTACCGCAACACCGTCACCGACCTGACGGACGCCGACGAGGTGGCCCCCGGCGCGGACGGCGCGTCGGTGCGGATCGTGCGGTCCTTCGGCGCCTCGCGCGTCACGCAGGTGCTGTCGCTGGCGCCGGGGGAGCGGCGGCTGGTGCTGGACACCGAGGTGGACTGGCACGAGACGGAGAAGTTCCTGAAGCTGGCCTTCCCGCTCGACGTGCACGCCGAACGGTACGCGTCGGAGACCCAGTTCGGGCACTTCTACCGGCCCACCCACACCAACACCTCGTGGGAGGCGGCCAAGTTCGAGGCGTGCAACCACCGCTTCGTGCACGTCGAGGAGCCCGGCTGGGGCGTGTCGGTCGTCAACGACTCGACGTACGGCCACGACGTGACCCGCAGCGTACGCACCGACGGCGACCGGGGTACGACCACGACCGTACGGGTGTCCCTGCTGCGTGCCCCGCGTTTCCCGGACCCCGAGACGGACCAGGGTGTCCACCGTTTCCGGCATGCGCTCGTGCCGGGCGCCGGCATCGCGGACGCGGTGCGCGAGGGCTGGCGGATCAACCTGCCCGAGCGCCGGGCGACCGGTGCGGGTGAGGTGGCGCCGCTGGTGGGCGTCGACCGGGACGCGGTCGTCGTCACGGCCGTCAAGCTGGCCGACGACGGCAGCGGCGACGTGGTCGTGCGCCTGCACGAGGCGCACGGGGCCCGCACCCGGGCCACGCTCACGGCCGGATTCACGCCGGCCGGCGTGACCGTGACCGACCTGCTGGAGCGCCCGCTCAGCGACGCGGCAGCACCGGAGTGGGACGGCTCCGCGATCCGCCTGGCGCTGCGTCCCTTCGAACTGGTCACGCTCCGGCTGGCCAGGTCCTGACCCGGCGCAGTACACCGGTAGGACCAGAGCCGAGGGGGTGGGGTCCCGTGGGTGAAGTGCACGTGTCGGCGCACGACCGGGAGGTGCGCGTGGCGCTGGGCGACGACCTCGTGGTGCGGCTGCCGGAGAACGCCACGACCGGCTACCGGTGGCACGTCGAGGGCCTGCACGGCGCGCTGCGCGTCGAGGCCGACGCGTACACGCCGCCGGGACGGCTCCTGCCCGGCGCCGGTGGCACGCGTGAGCTGCGGCTGCGGCCGACGCAGGCCGGCGAGGGGCGGCTGGAGCTGGCCCTGAGGCAGCCGTGGGGCGACGATGTGGCCGAGCGCTACGCCCTGCGCGTCACCGTCGAGTGACACGGCAGGAGCGGTGACGCCGTACGGGGCCGGGGGCGGTGGGCCAGGGACAGACCACCCCCCTCCAGGTGGAGGCCGAACAAGAAGAACCCCCCGGACCCGCTCTC
>NZ_JBHVGU010000010.1:86202-250308 GCF_042800575.1 Streptomyces sp. NPDC057616 | reverse complement strand
CTGACTGGGCCGTGGGGCGCCGATGTGGCCGACTCTTCCTCCCTTTGCTTCCCCTTCGATCGACACGGCGGGAGCGGTGACACCGTCCGGGGCCGTGCCCGGTCGACCGGGCACGGCCCCTCACCCTCGGGCGGGCGTCAGAACAGGTAGATCTCGTGGACCATGCCGTCGGCCTCCTCGCGGAAGGAGACCGGCTTGGCCGTCTGGCGGGCCTGGGAGGCCAGCGTCGTCAGCGCGGTGAACGCGTAGTCGCTGCCGTTGTAGATCTTCTTCCAGGCGCCGCCCTTGACGTGCAGGAAGGCGTTGCGGGTCTGGTTGATGCACCACATGGCGTCGACGATCGCGTTCTGCGTCCAGGTGCCGGTGATCGCCGTGGCCGACTGGGCCGCCGCGAACGCCTGGAGGTCGCCGTGGAGTTCGGGCGTGATGGTCGGCCGGGCCTCACCGGCCGCCGTCTGCTCGAACCGGGCCACCATCACGTCGCTGGCCGGCTTGGCCGCGCCGAGGGCGCTGCCGCTGAGGCCGACGTCCACACCGGGCGGAAGGAGGACGGGCCGTCCGGCCTCGTCCTGCTCGGCCGAGGAGCGGACCTTGTCCGTGCTGGGCGGCTGCTGCTGGGGCTGGTCCTTGGGACCGCCGCTCTTCTGCGGGCTCATCTCCTGCTCTCCTCTCCCCGGTCTCACCAGGCGTAGATCTGCTGGACGGTGCCGTTGTCCTCGTAGATACCGACCTTGGCGCCCGCCGCCTTGGACGCGGCGAGTTCGGCGAGCATCGCCGCGTCGGTGGCGCCGACCGAGCCGTTCAGGCTGAGCCAGCCGCGCAGTTCGCCGTAGGCCCAGACGTTGGCGTCGGCCTCGTTGCTCCACAGCGCGGTGATGCGCTGGTCGGGCAGCCAGTCGTGGATGACCGTGCCGAGCGCGGCCACGTTGTGCCAGGTCTCGATGCCGCACTCGCCGTAGCCGATGCGGAAGAAGCCCTGTTCGCCCCAGCCGGGGCCCCAGCTGTTCTTGGCGATCCAGCACTGCTGGGCGTCGTCGTAGCCGACCAGGTTGACGCAGTGGCCGCCCGCGAGGTCGCCGGCGCGGTGCCGGTAGACGCCGCTGGAGTAGCTGAAGAAGTCCTGGTAGACCAGGAAGCAGGCGGTGATGGAGCCGTAGGTGGCGATGTTCTCCTTCATCGCCGCCGGGTTGTTGGTGACCGACTGCCAACTGCGGATCTTCACCAGGCGGTTGGGCCAGTCGGCGTTGAGCTTCGAGGCGTCCTGGTCGCCCGCCGTGTAGGGGAAGTAGGCCTCGATGGTGATGCCGCTGTCGCGGGCCTTGTCGGCCAGCGGCTCGGGCAGCCAGCCGGAGCCGCAGCTCGCGCCGGCCTGGCGGCCGTAGAGGTAGAAGGCCTGGGCCTCGGACAGGTCGACCGGGAGCTGGGGCGCCCGGTAGCTGAACCGGGTGACGTGCTCCATCATGCCGACGGTGCCGAAGGCCACGCAGGAACCGCACGCGCCCTGGTTCTTCACCGGTGTCGTGTAGTTGACGCCGCCGATGTTGCGCAGGTCGAAGGCGGCGGGTGCGCCCACCGAGTCGGCGGTCGCCTCGAGTGCGGCCGCGACACTGCTCTGCCGCGCGTTCTCGATCGCGGTGCGGTCGCGCTCCTCGACGGGGACGCCGAGGCGCACCACACGCTGCTCCTCGGTGAGCGCGGTCATGCTGGTCGTGGTCATGTGCCACGGATTGCCCGCCTGGTCGAGTACCGACCTGAGGTGGTCGAGGTCGAGCGGGTCGTGGACAGGCATGTCGAACCCTCTTTCGTGCATGGTGCGTTGGGGAACCAGGGCCGCCGGCCGCGGCGGGCGGCAGGGCAGGGCGGAGCGCCGTCGTGGCCCGGCGGGGCGCGGGCGCGTCCGGGACACCGCGCGGGCATGCCTCGCCGCACGGTGGAAGCGGGTGAAGTGAGCCGTTGAACCGTCAAGAACCGTGCGTGAGTTGGGCGGTGCGCAGGTCGCCCGACGGGTCTTCGGCGGGGTCACGTTCTCTGAGAGGCTTTCACAGCCGTACCCCCGTAGCTGAGTGACAGCGGGGCAACCCCCGATGCTCCGCGGCTGTCGATGGGCAGCTAAGCAGAGAACCGGGGTGTCGGGAATACGACGGAATGGGGGTGCCGTAAGGAGGAGACGGCCTTCCTCTTGCGTCCCGGGCTCACGAGCCCAGTTGCGTCCTCAACCACTGCTCGACCTCACCCACGTGTGCGGCCGCCGCCGCGCGGGCCGCCTCCGGGTCGTGGGCCACCAACGCGCGGTGGATGGCCGCGTGTTCGCGGCGGGTGCGCTCGAAGGCGCCCTCCTCCTGGTAGCCGCGCCAGACCCGCGCGCGGAAGGTGCGCGAGGACAGGCCCTCCAGGATGGCCGCCATGGTGTCGTTGCCCGCGGCGATCGCGATCTCGCGGTGGAAGGCGAGGTCGTGGGCGAGGATCTCCTCGGGGTCGTCGGTGGCGTTCATCGCCGTGAGGTGCTTCTCGACCTCGGCGAGCTGGTCGGGCGTGATGCGGGCGGCCGCCAGCGCGGTCGCCGTCGACTCCAGGATGCGCCGCACCTCCAGGAGCTCGACCAGGCGCGGGCCGCGGGAGAGGTCGGCGACCACGCCGAAGGTCTCCAGCAGGTCGCCGGCCTCCAGCTGGGTGACGTAGATGCCGGAGCCGTGCCGGGCCTCCAGTACTCCGAGCACCGTCAGCGCGCGGATCGCCTCGCGCATCGAGCTGCGGGAGATGCCCAGTTGGGCCGCGAGGTCGCGCTCGGTGGGCAGCCGCTGGCCGGGCTCGAGGCGGCCCTCGCCGATCATCGCCTTGATCTGCTCCATGGCCCGCTGCGTCACGGTGCCCTTCTGTGGAGCTGTCTCGTCCACGCCGCGCCTCCAGTCACCGGGTCCGCCGCAGTCTAACCAGCCGAGTGGTCCGACCACTATGGGTCCGGGGCTGCAAAATCTGGGGTACAGGGGTGTTGTTTCGGGGAAGTGGTCTGATAAGTATGCCGTCATCTGCTCGAACCCGCTCAACGAGGAGCCGCCAAGATGCCCGGCAGGACAGTGCGGAAACGGAACAGGTCCAACATCCTCGGCGTGGCGGCCATCGCCGCCTGCGCCTCGCTCGCGCTCGCCGCTTGCGGCAGCACCAAGGACACCGGCGGCTCCGCCAGCGCCGGGGGAGGCGGCGGCAGCGGCAAGGTCGGCGTCATCCTGCCCCTGCTGACCTCGCCGTTCTGGCAGTCGTACAACGACTACGTGCCGAAGATGGCCAAGTCCGAGGGCGTCGACGCACTGAAGACCGTCAACTCCAACAGCGACCCCTCGCAGCAGATCACGGACATCAACAACCAGCTCAACCAGGGCGTGAAGGGCCTGGTCGTGGCCCCCCTGGACAGCGCGGCCATCGAGGCCGGCCTCGACCAGGCCGACCGCAAGGGCGTACCGGTCGTCGCCGTCGACGTGGCACCCGACAAGGGCAAGGTCGCCATGGTCGTACGCGCCGACAACGTCGCCTACGGCACCAAGGCCTGCGACTACCTCGGCGCCCACGTCACCAGCGGCAAGGTCGTGCAGATCATGGGCGACCTCGCCTCGGTCAACGGCCGCGACCGCTCCGAGGCGTTCCGCTCCTGCGTGAGGAAGAAGTACCCCAAGCTCAAGGTCCTGGAGATCCCCGCCAAGTGGGAGTCCGACACCGCTGCCTCCAAGCTCGACACCCTGCTCAACGCCAACCCCGACATCAAGGGCATCTACATGCAGGCCGGCGGCGTCTACCTCGCCCCCACCCTGCAGACCCTGAAGTCGAAGAACCTGCTCAAGACGGCCGGCCAGAAGGGCCACATCGTCATCGTCTCCAACGACGGCATCCCGCAGGAGTACGACGCCATCCGCAAGGGCCAGATCGACGCGACCGTCTCCCAGCCCGCCGACGCCTACGCCAAGTACGGCATGTACTACATCAAGGCGGCGATGGAGGGGAAGAGCTTCAAGCCCGGCCCGACCGACCACGACTCGACGATCGTCAAGCTGCCCGGCGGCATCCTCGAGGACCAGCTGCCCGCCCCGCTGGTCACCAAGTCCAACGTCGACGACCCCAAGCTCTGGGGCAACACGGTCAAATGAGCATCCAGGACAGCCAGTTGGTGCCGCTCGTCGAGGCGCGGGACGTGGTCAGGCGCTACGGCCCCACCACCGCCCTCGCGGACGGCCGGCTCACCGTGCTGGCCGGCGAGTCCCACGCACTCGTCGGCCGCAACGGCGCCGGCAAGTCGACCCTGGTTCGCGTCCTCACCGGCCTGGAGGCGCCGGACGAGGGCACGGTCCGCTTCGACGGCGAGCCCGCGCCCCCGCTCGCCGACCGGGACGCCTGGCGCCGCAAGGTCGCCTGCGTCTACCAGCACCCCACGGTCGTACCGGAGTTGACGGTCGCGGAGAACCTCTTCATCAACCGCCAGCCGCTGCACCGCGGCTTCATCAGCTGGCGCCGCCTGAAGAGCGAGGCGGCCGAGCTCCTCGGCACCTGGGACGTGCACGTCGACCCGGAGGCACGCACGGCCGACCTCAAGGTCGAGGACCGCCAAATGGTGGAGATCGCACGGGCGTTGAGCTTCGGCGCCCGCTTCATCATCCTCGACGAGCCCACCGCCCAGCTCGACAACCGCGAGATCGAGCGGCTCTTCGACCGCATGCGCGCGCTCCAGGACTCGGGCGTCACCTTCCTGTTCATCTCGCACCACCTCCAGGAGGTCTACGAGGTCTGCCAGACCGTCACCGTGCTGCGCGACGCCAGCTGGATCACCACGGCCCCGGTCGCCGACCTGCCGAGGACGGCCCTGGTCGAGGCCATGGCGGGGGAGTCCATCGAGACCCTCGCCGAGCAGGGCGTGCAGGAGAAGATCGTCGACGACGCCGCGCCCGTCCTGCTCGACGCCCGCGGCCTGACCTCGGAGACGTACGAGGACATCGACCTCACGGTCCGGCGCGGTGAGGTCGTCGGGCTGGCCGGCTCCTCCGCCAGCGGCAAGATCGAGCTGGCGGAGGCCTTCGCGGGGCTGCGCACGCCGACCGGCGGAACGGCTCGACTCGACGGCAGGGACCTGCCGTTCGGCGACGTCCACGCCGCGCTGGCGGCCGGTGTCGGCTGCGTCCCGCGGGACCGGCACGACCAGGGCCTGATCGCCGGCATGACCGTCGGCGACAACGCCACCCTGAGCGTCCTCGACCGGCTGGGGCGCTTCGGGTTCGTCGGCACCGACCGTAGGCGCAGCGTCGCCGCCGAGCTGATCGACCGCCTCGACATCCACGCCGAGGGCCCCGGCCAGCCGGTGTCCGACCTGTCGGGCGGCAACGCGCAGAAGGTCGTCATGGCCCGCGCCCTCGCCTCCGACCCGCGGCTGCTCGTCCTGATCAACCCCACCGCGGGCGTGGACGTGAAGTCCAAGGAGTCGCTGTTGGCCCGCGTGGACAGCGCCCGCGAGGACGGCACCGCCGTGCTCGTCGTCTCCGACGAACTCGACGACCTGCGGCGCTGCGACCGCGTCCTCGTCCTCTTCCACGGCCGCGTCGTCGCCGAGCACCCGGCCGGCTGGCGCGACCACGAGCTGATCGCCTCCATCGAAGGAGTGGACCACCATGGCTGACACCAAGGCGCCGCCGGTGAAGGCGGTGAGTGTGCCGGACGCCCGGTCGGCGCGGGCCGTGCTGGTGCGGCGCGCCCGCGAACTCGCCCTGGTTCCGGCGCTGTTGCTGCTGCTCCTGCTCGGTGCGGTGCTGAACGACTCCTTCTTCACCGAGGCCACGCTGATCTCCATCCTGGCCTCTTCGGCGTCGCTGGCCATGGTGGTGCTCGCCGAGTCGCTGGTGCTGATCACCGGCAAGTTCGACCTGTCGCTGGAGTCGGTGGTCGGCATCGCCCCGGCGGTGGCCGCGCTGCTGGTCCTGCCGGCAGCCCAGGCCGGCTGGGGCACCGAACTCCCCGCCGGACTCGCCCTGTTGGCCATCCCGCTGGTGGGTGCGGCCATCGGTGCCTTCAACGGCGTCCTCGTGGTGAAGGTGAAGCTCAACGCGTTCATCGTCACGCTCGCCATGCTGATCATCCTGCGCGGGCTGCTCGTCGGTGCCACCAAGGGCAAGACGCTGTTCGGCATGCCCGACTCGTTCTTCTCGCTGGCCACCACCACCTTCCTGCGCATCCCGATCTCCGTGTGGGTGGCGGCCGCCGCCTTCGCCGTGGCCGGACTGGTGCTCAAGTACCACCGTGTGGGCCGCTCGTTGTACGCGATCGGCGGCAACCTGGAGGCGGCCCGCGCCGCCGGCATCCGCGTCGACCGCGTCCGGCTCGGCGTCTACGTCGTCGCCGGCGTCCTCGCCTCGGTCGGCGGCCTGATGTACACGGGTTACGTCGGCGCGATCGGCGCCAACCAGGGCCAGAACATGATCTTCACCGTGTTCGCCGCCGCGGTGATCGGCGGGATCAGCCTCGACGGCGGCAAGGGCACCATGTTCGGCGCCCTCACCGGCGTCCTCCTGCTGGGCGTGGTCAAGACGATGCTCACCATGGCCCAGGTGCCGTCGTTCTGGATCGACGCCATCTACGGCGGAATCATCCTGCTCGCGCTCATCCTCGCCCGGGTGACCACGGGCCGCGCCCAGGACTGACCGCCCCCTGCCCCCGACCGAAAGGCCCTCCGTGTCCCCGACGCCCCGCCCCTCCTGCCGGATCTCCGCGGTAGACACCCACGACATCCGTTTCCCGACCTCGCGCGAGCTCGACGGCTCCGACGCGATGAATCCGGACCCCGACTACTCGGCCGCGTACGTGGTGCTGCGCACGGAATCCGAGGAGGGCGCGGACGGGCCGGAGGGACACGGCTTCACCTTCACCATCGGGCGGGGCAACGAGGTCCAGGTCGCCGCGATCCAGGCACTGCGCCACCACCTGGTCGGGCGGTCCGTCGAGGAGGTGTGCGCCAACCCGGGAACCCTCTACCGGGACCTGATCGGCGACAGCCAGCTGCGCTGGCTGGGGCCCGAGAAGGGCGTGATGCACATGGCGATCGGCGCGGTCGTCAACGCCGTGTGGGACCTCGCGGCCAAGCGCGCCGAGAAGCCCCTGTGGCGGCTGCTCGCCGACGCCGACCCCGAATGGCTCGTCGAGCAGATCGACTTCAGGTACCTGACGGACGCGCTGACGCCCGCCGAGGCGCTGGAGATCCTGCGCCGCGGCCGGCAGGGCGCCGCCGAGCGGACCGCCCTGCTGCTGGAGCGCGGCTACCCCGCCTACACCACCTCCGCGGGCTGGCTCGGCTACAGCGACGAGAAACTCACCCGGCTCGCCGCCCAGGCCGTCGCCGACGGCTTCCGCCAGATCAAGCTGAAGGTCGGCGCGGACCTGGAGGACGACGTACGGCGCTGCCGCGTCGCCCGCTCGGTCATCGGCCCGGACATCCGCATGGCCATCGACGCCAACCAGCGCTGGGACGTCGCCGAGGCGATCCGCTGGACGAAGGCGCTCGCCGAGTTCGACCCGTACTGGATCGAGGAGCCGACCAGCCCCGACGACATCCTCGGGCACGCAGTCATCCGCGAGGCCGTCGCCCCGGTCAAGGTCGCCGGCGGCGAGCACGTGCACAACCGCATCATCTTCAAGCAGATGCTGCAGGCCGGCTCCCTCGACATCGTCCAGATCGACGCCGCCCGCGTCGGCGGCGTCAACGAGAACCTCGCCATCCTGCTGCTCGCGGCCAAGTTCGGCGTGCCCGTCTGCCCGCACGCGGGCGGCGTCGGCCTGTGCGAACTCGTCCAGCACCTCTCGATGTTCGACTACATCGGCATCTCCGGCTCCGTCGAGGACCGGGTCATCGAGTACGTCGACCATCTGCACGACCACTTCCTCGATCCGGTCGTGATCCGCGACGCTCACTACACGGCACCCACCGCGCCGGGCTTCTCGGCCGCCATGCGGCCCGAGTCGATCGCGCGGTACTCCTTCCCCGACGGCGCCTTCTGGGTCGCCGACCGCGACGCGAAGAAAGGACGGGCGGCATGACGGACTTCGAGGGTCTGAAGGCCCTGGTGACGGGCGGGGCGTCCGGGATCGGGCGGGCCACGGCCGAACTCCTCGCCGCCCGCGGCGCCCAGGTCGCCGTCCTCGACCTCGACCCCTCCTCGGTCGAGAAGCCGCTGCTCGCCCACCGCGCCGACGTCACCGACGACGCCTCCGTACGTGAGGCGGTGGCCGCCGCGGTCGCCGAGCTCGGCGGGCTCGACGTCCTGGTCAACAACGCGGGCATCGGCGCCCAGGGCACCGTCGAGGACAACGACGACGCCGAGTGGCACCGCGTCCTGGACGTCAACGTGCTCGGCATGGTGCGGGTCACCCGTGCCGCCCTCCCGCATCTGCGCGCCTCGCGGCACGCGGCCATCGTCAACACCTGCTCCATCGCCGCCACCGCGGGCCTGCCGCAGCGGGCGCTCTACAGCGCGTCCAAGGGCGCCGTGTACTCGCTGACCCTCGCCATGGCCGCCGACCACGTCCGCGAGGGCATCCGCGTCAACTGCGTCAACCCCGGCACGGTGGACACCCCGTGGATCGGCCGCCTGCTCGCCAAGGCCCCGGACCCCGCCGCCGAGCGCACCGCCCTGGCGGCCCGCCAGCCCACCGGCCGGCTCGTCTCGGCCGACGAAGTCGCGGGCGCCGTCGCCTACTTGGCGAGCCCCCTGTCCGGCGCCACCACCGGCACCTCCCTCGCGGTGGACGGCGGCATGCAGGGCCTGCGCCTGAGGCCGGTGGGCCAGTGAGGAAGCTCGGCAGGAGCGGCGTCGAGGTCGGCCCGCTGGGCTTCGGCGCGGCCGGCATCGGGAACCTCTACACCGCGGTGAGCGACGCACAGGCCCACGCGGCAGTCGACGCCGCCTGGTCGGCGGGGATGCGCTACTTCGACACGGCGCCGCACTACGGCATCGGCCTGTCCGAACGGCGGCTGGGCGCCGCGCTGCGCGCCCACCCGCGCACCGCGTACACGATCTCCACCAAGGTCGGCCGCCGCCTGGAGCCGTCCGGCGCGGGCGGCGACGACCTCGCGAACGGCTTCGCCGTGCCCGCCACGCACCGCAGGGTGTGGGACTTCAGCGCCGACGGCGTACGCCGCTCCCTGGAGGAGAGCCTGACCCGGCTCGGCCTCGACCGCGTCGACGCGGTCTACCTGCACGACCCCGACGACCACGCCGAACAGGCCTTCCACGAGGGCTATCCGGCGCTGGAGAAGCTGCGCTCGGAAGGCGTCGTCGGCGCGATCGGAGCCGGCATGAACCAGGCGGAGATGCTCACCCGCTTCGTCCGCGACACCGACGTCGACATGGTGCTGTGCGCCGGCCGCTACACCCTGCTCGACCAGCGCGCCCTCACCGACCTGCTGCCCGCCGCACAGGAACGCGGCACCTCCGTCGTGGTCGGCGGCGCCTTCAACTCCGGCCTGCTGGCCGACCCGAGGCCGGGAGCGACGTACAACTACGCGCAGGCGCCACCCGAGTTGCTGGACCGTGCCCTGCGCCTGAAGACGCTCGCCGACCGGCACGGCACCACCCTGCGCGCCGCCGCCCTCGCCTTCTGCGCCGCGCATCCGGCGGTCGTGAGCGTCCTGGTCGGCACCCGCTCGGCGGCCGAGGTCCGCGACTGCGCCGAGCAGTTCGCCGCGCCGGTCCGGGCCGGCTTCTGGCAGGAGCTGCGCGACACCGGCCTCCTGCCCCCCGACGCCCCCGTCCCCACCGAGGAGCCGTCTTGAGAGTCGCCCTGCACACCAAGGTCCGCGCGGACCGCGTCGCCGAGTACGAGGCCGCCCACCGCGAGGTCCCCGAGGAGCTCACGGCCGCGATCCGCGCGGCCGGCGCCACCTCCTGGACGATCTGGCGCAGCGGCACCGACCTCTTCCACCTGCTGGACTGCGAGGACTACGCCCGCCTCCTCGCCGAGCTGGAGAAGCTTCCGGTCAACGTCGCCTGGCAGGCCCGTATGGCGGAGCTGCTGGACGTGGTGCACGACTACTCCGGCGAGGGCGCGGACGCCGGGCTGCCGGTGGTCTGGGAGCTGCCGTGACCGTCGACGCCCACCACCACGTCTGGGACCTGTCGGTCCGCGACCAGGACTGGATCCCCGAACACAGCCCGATCCGCCGCGACTTCACGCTCGCCGACCTCGAACCCGAGGCGCGGGCGGCCGGCGTCGACCGCACGGTCCTCGTCCAGACGATCACCGTCCCGGAGGAGACCCCGGAGTTCCTGGCGCTGGCCGCATCGCACGACCTGATCGCGGGCGTGGTCGGCTGGACCGACCTCACCCGCCCGGACGTCGCCGACGAACTCGCCCGCCTGCGCGAACTCCCCGGCGGCCACCACCTCAAGGGCATCCGCCACCAGGTCCAGGCCGAACCGGACCCCGACTGGCTGCTGCGCCCGGACGTCCGCCGCGGCCTGGCCGCCGTGGCGGCGGCGGGACTCGTCTACGACCTCATCGTCCTCCCGCACCACCTCCCGGCCTGCGCGAAGGCGGCGGCGACCCTCCCCGAACTGACCTTCGTCCTGGACCACTTGGCGAAGCCCCCCATCGCCTCGGGCACCCTCGCGCCCTGGTCCTCCGGCCTCCAGGCCCTGGCGGCCCTCCCCAACACGACGGCCAAACTCTCCGGCCTGCTCACAGAGGCGTCCGTCACGTGGACCGTCACCGACCTGCGCCCCTACACGGACACGGCCCTGCAGGCCTTCGGCCCGTCCCGCCTGATGTTCGGCTCGGACTGGCCGGTGTGCACGGAACGGGCGGCGTACGGGGAAGTGCTGGACATCACGCGGGAGTTGACGGGCGACCTCAGTCCGGCCGAGCGCACGCAGCTCTTCGGCGCCACCGCCACCCGCGTCTACGACCTCTGAGTCACCCCCGCCAGCCGCGTAGGTGGCAGGTACTCGCGTACGAACGTCCGCTCCCAGCACGCGCCCGTCTCCCGGAGCTCGCGCCAGCTCGTGTACTCGTAGCGGAAGAGGCGGGCGCGGATGTAGCGGGGCGGGGCGTCGGGTGGGAAGGGGGAGCGGCGCAGGAGGCGCAGGGTGGCGCGGTCGTTCTCGAGGAGGCGCTCCACCAGTGTGCTGAACCAGGCGCCGGCGTAGGAGGGGGAGAGGGCGGCGAACCACATCAGCCAGTCCAGGCGCAGGTGGTAGGGGGCGAACTGGCGGGGCCAGTGGCGCGGGTCTCCGGGCTTGCCCTTGAACTCGTACTCGCGCCAGTCGGAGTCCTCGCGCGGTACCGGCTCGTCCGTGCCCTCGATGACCACCTCGTAGCGCAGCCGGCTGACGCTGCCGAACGCCCCGTAGGTGTTGACCAGGTGGAGGGGGTCGAAGGAGCGGTTCATGACCTGGCGGCGGGAGATCATGTTGCGGACCGGTTGGTAGCTGAGGGCGAGCAGCACGGCGGCGACGGCGAGGACCAGGACCTCGTACCAGAGGGGGGTGTCCGGGACGGGTGACGGTGCGCCGGACGGGAGTTCCAGCGCGGAGACGGCGAGCACGATGGTGATCCAGTTCAGCCAGGCGAAGTTGCCCGACAGCACCAGCCACAGCTGGGTGACGATCATCAGGGACGCGGCGGCCGTGGCGACCGGCTGAGGGGTGAACAGCAGCACCGGCACCACGAGTTGGGTGACGTGGTTGGCGGCCACCTCCACCCGGTGCAGGGGCCGCGGGAGATGGTGGAAGAACCAGCTCAGGGGACCCGGCATGGGCTGCGTCTCGTGATGGAAGTCCAGGCACGTCAGCTTCCGCCAGCAGGCGTCGCCGCGCATCTTGATCAGACCCGCGCCGAACTCCACCCGGAACAGGATCCAGCGCAGCAGGAAGAGGACCACGAGGGGCGGGGCCACCTCGTCGTTGCCGAGGAACACCGCCAGGAAACCGACCTCCAGCAGCAGGGACTCCCAGCCGAAGGCGTACCAGGTCTGGCCCACGTTGACGATCGAGAGGTACAGGACCCAGGGGACCAGCCACAGCACCATCCCGGCCCAGAGCGGGAGCCGGGAGTCCGCCCCGGCGAGCAGCGCCGCCGAGACCACGCAGCCCGTCCAGGCGCAGGCCGCGAAGAAGCGGTCGGAATAGTGCAGTTGGAACAGGCTCGGCGCCTGCCGGAACTGCACCTGCCGGAGATACCGGGGGACGGGCAGCATGCCCCGCTCGCCCATCAGCGCCCGGAACTGGAGGGCCGCCGTCAGGAAGGCCACCAGGTACAACCCGGCCAGGGCCCGCTGGAAGACCAGCCGGCTCAGCCAGTACCCGGGTGCGGTGAACCAGTCCACGGCCGTGCGCTCCTCGCTCCCATTGTCGCCCTGGCGCCCTGTCGCGCGCCGAACCCCGCGTCACTCTCCGCTTATCCGTCTTCCGCTTGCGTAACCCAAGAGGGTGAAGCAAACAATAGTGGCGAATTGTCCGGAATGAGGTGGGAGGTCGAGGTGCGCAGAGCGACCCGAGCCCTCGCCACGGCCTGCATGCTCTCGGCGGCGCTCCTCGTCGCCGGGTGCGGCGGCAGTGGCGAGGCGGCCCCGAAGACGGGCGCGGAGGTCTTCCTGCAGCCCGTCGCGGACCAGGGCCCCGACCCCTTCACCGGTTCCACGGCCGTCGCGTCACCCGTCGCCGGCCCGTCCCAGCCTGACGACTCGTCGCAGCCGGACGGTTCGGGGGCGGTGCGCGCCATCCCGGGCTCCATGCCCGGGCTCTACGCGGGCACCGCGCACGTCGGCAGCTGCGACGTGAACCGCCAGATCGGCCAACTGACCGCGGACCGGGCCAAGGCCCGCGCCTTCGCCCAGGTCGCCGGCGTCTCCCCGGCGTCCCTGCCGGACTATCTGCGCGGCCTCGCCCCGGTGGTGCTGCGTGCCGACACCCTGGTCACCAACCACGGCTACCGCGCCGGCCGGACCACCACCTTCCCGTCCGTGCTCCAGGCCGGCACCGCCGTCCTCGTCGACAACCGGGGCATGCCCCGCGTCCGCTGCGCATGCGGCAATCCGCTCAAGGCGGCCGGCACGACCCAGGGCGGCCGGACGAACGGCTCCGCCTGGCCCGGCTACCGGCCCGCCCAGGTGATCGTGGTGACACCGGCACCCCAGGTCGTCACGGACATCACGATCATCGACGCCGGGCACCGGACGTGGATCGAGCGGCACGTGGGGCACGACGTCCAGCACGACCGCGTCGTACCCCCGCCCGCGAGCCTCACCCCGCGGCCCACACCGGACCCGGACGGCAGCGCCTCCGGCACCGGTCCGAGCGAGAGTGCGGGCGGCAGGACCCCGTCGCCGTCCGCCCCGTCCAGCGACTGCGCGACCCCGCCCCCGACGGTGACCGTCCCACCGGACGCCACCGACGCCGCGCCCTCCGCGACGCCGTCCGCCGAGTCCGGCGACGCCGTACCCCCCACGGCGCCGTCCTCCGAGCCCACCGACTGCCCGACGGCGACCGTCACGGGCACCGCACCCGCGACGACCATGCCCGGACACCCGCAGAACTCCTCCGCGGCCCCGTCCACCCCGGACGACCCGTCGACCGCGTCCACCCCGGCCGACCCGGACCAGACCGGCCCGGACACCGTGCCGGACACCCCCGATCAGCCCGACGGCGGCGGCCTGATCCCCGACGACACCACGACCAGCATCATCTTCGACAGCCCCACGGGCATCCTCCACAGCTGACCACCGACCTCGGCCGGGGAGCCGCGAAATACCTCACATCCCGTGTGCTCCCCGGTCGAAGTATCGGACGAATCCTGGCAAGGTGGCTCCATGGTTGATCGGGGAGCGAGCGCCCTGTCTCTCCCGGACGACTGGCCCGCCCACCCGGACCCGATCCTGGCGCTCAACCTCATGGGCAGTTTCGACTGGGACCTGGACAGCGGTCTGTTCCACATGGACGCCCAGGCCCACGAGGTCTTCGACCTGCGCCCCGACGAGTACGACGACCACCCCGAGAGCCTCGCGGTGCGCGTCCCCACGGCCGAGGCCTACCGCCTGGACAGCCTCGTCGCCCAGGCCATGAAGGACGGCAGCGAGAACTACGGCGCCTACTTCCGCCTCCGCCGCCGCGACGGCACCCTGCGCTGGACCCACACCCAGGGCTACATCCGGCGCGACGAGACGGGCCGCCCGCGCCGGATCATCGGCATCGTCCGGGACGCCACCCAGGAGCTGAGCGAGAGCGAGGCCCGCGACGAGCGGGACGCCCAGGACGCGGCCCGGCGCCACCAGACCAACGTCGTCCAGCTCACCACGGCCGCCCTGGCCCACGCCCGCACCGTCCAGGACGTCATCGACGTCGTCAAGGACACCCACGGCCTCACCCACCTCGGCGCCACCAGCCTGGTCATGGGCCTGGTCGAGGCCGGCCGCATCCGCCTGATCGCCGAGGGGCCGGCGGGCAGCTTCGTCCCCGGCACCCTCGTCACCCGGATCGACGAGCCGTACCCGATGAGCGACGTCGTACGGACCCTGACGCCGCGCTTCATCGAGTCGCCGGAGGAGTTCGCCGAGGGCTATCCGGTGCTGTGGCCGCACATCACCGACCTGAACATCACGTCCGCCGCCTATCTGCCGCTGATCGTCCAGGCCCGGCCGATCGGCGCCATGGGCCTGCTCTACAACGACCGGCGCGGCTTCTCCGCCGAGGAGCGCAACGTCCTGCTCGCCCTCGGCAGCAGCATCGCCCAGAGCCTGCAGCGGGCCATGTTCTACGAGCAGGAGAAGGACGTCGCCTCCGGCCTCCAGCAGGCCATGCTGCCGCGCACCATCCCCAGCGTCCGCGGCGCCGACGTCGCCGTGCGCTACCGTTCCGCCTCCCTCGGCCGCGACATCGGCGGCGACTGGTACGACCTCATCCCGCTGCCCGGCGGGCGGGTCGGCGCCGTCATCGGCGACGTCCAGGGACACGACACGCACGCGGCCGCCGTCATGGGCCAGCTGCGCATCGTCCTGCGCGCCTACGCGGCCGAGGGCCACACCCCCGCCACCGTGATGGCCCGCGCCTCCGTCTTCCTGCACGAACTCGACACCGACCGCTTCGCGACCTGTCTGTACGCGGAGGCGGACCTGTCCACCGGCGTGGTGCAGGTGGTGCGCGCAGGCCACATCGACCCGCTGATCCGGCACACCGACGGCAGCTGCCGCCGGGTGCCCGTCCCGGGCGGGCTGCCGCTCGGCCTGTCGGCGGAGTTCGGGCGCCTGGAGTACCCGGTCGGCACCCTGGAGCTCGACCCCGGCAACACCCTGCTGCTGTGCACCGACGGCCTGGTCGAACAGCCCGGCACCGACCTCGACGACGGCGTGCAGGTGCTCACCGCCCTCATCGCCGCGGGCCCGGACGACGTACGGGACCTCGCGGACTGCCTGATCGACGTGGCGGAGGAGCGCGGCGGCGACGACGACGTGGCCCTGCTCCTGCTGCGCCGCCGCGGACCGGACACCACCCAGGCCGGCGGCCGGCTCCAGCAGCACGTGGCACCGGGGGACCCGGAGGCCCTGACCCAGGCCCGGCACATGATCCGCGCCGCGGTCCGCGCCTGGGGCGCGGCGGAGCGCGCCGACGAGATCGAGCTGGTCGCCGACGAGGTGATCACCAACGCACTGATGCACACCGAGGGCTCCGCGATCGTCACCCTCAGGGTGCTCACGGGCAGCGAACGCCGGCTGCGCGTGGAGGTCGAGGACTCCTCCAGCGCCCTGCCGCGCCGCCGCGAGGCGGGTGAGTCGGGCGTCTCCGGGCGCGGCCTGCTCCTGGTCGACCTGCTCACGGACGCGTGGGGCGTGGAGGCGCGTGGCGGCGGCAAGTGCGTGTGGTGCGAGTTCCAGGTCCCGCCCGGAGACTGAACCCCCTCGACCGAGCCGGTCCCGCCCGGCACCGACCGCACCCATCCCGCCTGGCACTGTCGGTGCCGGGTGGCACTCTGGACGTATGCCGGAACTGCCCGAGGTCGAAGCGCTCAAGGACTTCCTGACGGAGCACCTGGTCGGTCACGAGATCGTGCGGGTGCTGCCCGTCGCGATCAGCGTCCTGAAGACGTACGACCCGCCGCTGTCGGCGCTGGAGGGCCACGAGGTCACCGCCGTGCACCGGTACGGCAAGTTCCTCGACCTCGTCACGGACGGCGGCCCGCACCTCGTCACCCATCTGGCCCGCGCGGGCTGGCTGCAGTGGAAGGACCGACTGCCCGACGGCCCGCCCCGCCCGGGCAAGGGCCCGCTCGCGCTGCGCGTCGCCCTGGAGACGGGGGAGGGCTTCGACCTCACGGAGGCGGGCACCCAGAAGCGCCTCGCCGTCTACGTCGTCCAGGACCCCCAGGAGATCGCGGGCGTCGCCCGCCTCGGCCCCGACCCGCTCGCCCCGGACTTCGACGCCGCACGCCTCGGAGACCTGCTGAAGTCCGAGCGCCGCCGGATCAAGGGCGCCCTGCGCGACCAGAGCCTGATCGCCGGGGTGGGCAACGCGTACAGCGACGAGATCCTGCACGCCGCGAAGATGTCCCCCTACAAGCTGGCCGCGTCCCTGACCCCCGAGGAGACCGACCGTCTCCACGCGGCCCTGCGGGGCACGCTCACCGAGGCCGTCGAGCGCTCCCGGGGCGTGGCGGCGGGCCGGCTGAAGGCGGAGAAGAAGAGCGGCCTGCGGGTGCACGGCCGCACCGGCGAGCCCTGCCCGGTGTGCGGCGACACCATCCGCGAGGTCTCCTTCAGCGACTCCTCGCTGCAGTACTGCCCGACGTGCCAGACGGGCGGCAAGCCGCTCGCGGACCGGAGGATGTCACGGCTGCTGAAGTAGTGGCGGCCCCGCTTCGCCCCGGGGTCAGCGGGCCTGAAGGGTCACCAGGTGCTCGCCGTCGGCCGTCCGCACGTCGTAGCGGGCGATCTCGCCGGTGTGCATGGCCGAGCTGCCCCGCATGGTGATCGCGCGGGCGTCGTGGCCGGGGACGGTCCAGCTGGTCACGGTCTCCTCGGAGTTGTCGTGGCCGACGGCGATCAGCCGGCACGAGCGAGGGCCCGCGCCGTCCTTGATCTCCAGCTTGACCTGGCTGCCCGTCTCCGCGTCCTGGGACGTGACCTGCGCCCAGACGCCCGAGTGGGCGTCGGTCGCCGCGATCCGCACGGTGCTGTCACCGCCGCCGTGGTCCACGGCCATGGTGATGCCGGGCCCGGCGACGGCGATCGCCGCGGACGCCGCCAGGGCGAAGATGAAGCGCCGCCGGCCGGCCCGGTGCCGGGCCGCCACCGCCGCCATCAGCCGGTCCAGCAACTGCGGGCCGGGCTTCGTCAGGGGGCTCACGAACCGTGGCGTCGCCCGGCGGTACAGCATCATCTGCCGGGTGATGGGCCCGTATTCGGTCACGGAGGCGGCGCAGCGCGCGCACTCCATGAGGTGGTCCTCGAAGCGGAAGGCGTCCGCCTCGTCCAGCACGCCGAGCGCGTACGCGGCGACGTCGCGATGCCTCTCCTGGGACGACCACATGCCGAATCCTCGTGCCGTTGGGTGCGGGGGGTGTTACTCCTTGCTCCCACCGGTACGCACCAGACAGTCGAATCACTCAAGGCATCCACAGAATCGCAACCAAGGGATTCGGAGCGACCGGGCACGCGGATTGGTCCGAGACCGGACGAATCTAAAAAAGGTGGATGGCGAGGTGGCCGAGCGGCAGCCCCAGTTGCCACGCCTTCGTCCATACCTTCGGTCCGTCGTCCTCGCCGACTACGGCGCCGCCGGGCACCGCGTTCAGATCGGGCGCCAGAAGTTCGGTCTCCTCCAGCCAGCGCCAGGCCGCCTCGGCCAGTTCCAAGTCGGGCGCGGGACCGCCCGCTTCGGCCGCCTCGGCGCCCAGCAGGGCCATCCGCTCGCGCACCCAGTCCTGCCACGGCTGGTCGTAGGCCGTCAGCGACAGCCAGTTCTCCAGCTGGGAGACCACCCGGATGCCCGGGAGCTCGCCGTCCGTGTCCGACAGGAAGATGGTCAGCGCCAGGGCGTCGCGACCGGCCCGGAACTCGAAGGACGTCGGCGGCATCAGGTCGCCCGTCCGCAGCAGTTCGTCGGCGATGTACTCGGCGTACAGCCAGGCCATGGGGACGACCAGTTCATCGCCGCCGGCTCCGTCCGTGCTCTTGTGACCTCTGTGCAGCATCCCTTCCTGCCTTCCTCCGGTGCGTGCGCGTCGCCCGGCCCGAGATCCCGTCCGGGATCCCGGGCCCCCAGTCCGGAACACGGATGAAGACAGCCCATTGCTCAACGCATGTCTTCAGCAAGGCGCTTTACCGAGGTTTGACTTGGCAGTCCGTTTCACCGCAGGTCGGCCGCATAACCCGGTAGCACCCGGCGCAGGGCGCGCAACGCGTAGTACGCGCGGGACTTCACCGTACCGGGCGGAATCCCCAGGGTTTCCGCGGCTTCCGCCACACTCGCCCCCTGGAAGTACACGAGCACCAGGACTTCACGGTGCTCCGGAGTGAGTGTCTTCACAGCCTCGCGTACGTCGAGGGTCGCGGCGGCCCGCTCGGCGTGGTCGCCGATCACCCGGGTGTGCTCCAGGATCGCGTCCCCGACCTCGGGCGGACGCGCCTGCCGGGCCCGCCGGGCGTCGATGGCGAGCCGCCGCCCCACGGTCATCAGCCAGGGCCGTACGGAGTCGAAGTCGTCGGCGCGCAGCGCCTCGGGGTGCTGCCAGGCGCGTACGAGGGTCTCCTGCACGAGGTCCTCGGCGCGTTGCCGATCGCCGTCGCAGAGCCGGAGCAGCAGGGCGAAGAGGGGTCGTCCGTGCTCCCGCTGGAGCGCGGCGAGTTCGTGCTCGGCGGTCGTCGCGTGCGTGAGGGTGGGTCCGGCCGTCATGGCCGTATGGCACCGCAGGCCGCCCTTCCGGGACAGAGAGAGCACCCGGATCTGCGGCGGACGGTCGATCGCGTCGGCGAACGGTTCGACGAACGGTTCCGGACGGCGCGCGCGGACCCGCCGTGCGCCGGTCGGAGGTGCCGTACGGGCCAATCGGCGTAGCGGGGTTGTTTGGGGGCGCTCCCAACTTCGTACCTATTTGTCCGTAAATAGGATCACAGTGGGGTGAGCCGATGATTGCACGCAGACGACAGGTTGCCCTCGCCCTGACGGCCGTTCTGGCCGCGGGCGCCGCTTGTCAGGCCCAGCACCGTCATCCGACCTCCGGTGCGGGACGGCCGGCACCCGCCGCCGCGCGCGGATTCACGCTGGTCGCCTCCGGCGACGTCCTGCCGCACAGCCCCGTCATCGACCGGGCGCGCTTCGACGGCGGCGGCACCGCCTACGACTTCCGCCCGATGCTCTCCGGCGCCGAACCCGTCGTCTCCCGTGCCGACCTGGCGCTGTGTCACATGGAGACCGTCTACGGCGCGAACGGTGACTACACCGGCTCCCCCGACTTCAAGTCGCCGCCCGAGATCGCCCAGGCGCTCGCCGCCACCGGCTACGACGGCTGCTCCACGGCCTCCGACCACAGCCTCGACGACGGCGCCCAGGGCATCCGCCGCACCCTCGACACCCTCGACGCGGTGGGCGTACGGCACGCCGGCTCGGCGCGCACGGAGGCCGAGGCGCACACCGTCACGATGCTGCGCGCGGGCCCCGCGAAGGTCGCCCACCTCGCCTACACCTTCGACACCAACGGCAAACCGCTGCCCGCCGGACAGCCCTGGGCCGTCAACCTCATGAACGAGAACGCGATCGTGGCCGACGCCCGCGCCGCCCGGCGCGCGGGCGCCGACGTGGTCGTCGTCTCCCTGCACTGGGGCACCGAATGGCAGGACGCCCCCGACGCGCAGCAGCTCACCCTGGCCCGGCAGCTCACCGCCGCGCGCACCGGCGGCCGCCCCGACATCGACCTCATCCTCGGCACCCACGCCCATGTCCCGCAGGCGTACGAGAAGGTCAACGGGACCTGGGTGGTCTACGGCATGGGCGACCAGATCGCCGGGGAGATGACCAACAACCAGGGCGTGAAGGACCCGCGCGGCAACGAGTCCACCCTCGGCCGCTTCACCTTCGGCCCGCCCGCGAAGCCGGGCGGACGCTGGGAGGTCGCGAAGGCGGAGTTCGTCCCGCAGCTCTTCGACGTCGACGCGGGCCGGGTCGTCAACCTCAACCAGGCACTCCGCCAGGGTGCCGACGTGAAGGCCGCACGCGACGCGATCCGCGACGTGGTCCTCAGCCGCGGTGCGGCGAAGGCCGGCCTCGTGATGGGCGAGTAGCCCGGAGCCGCACCCCCGGACGCCCGTACCGCTAGGCGTCGGTCCCCGGCCGCACCCGGGCCAGCTCCGAGCGTCGGTACGAGTAGCCGAAGTAGATGACCACCCCGATCAGGAACCACACGGCGAACCGGACCCAGGTCTGCCACTGCAGGTATGTGATCAGCCAGATGGAGGCGACGATGCCCACCGCCGGCACGACCGGCACCCAGGGGGTGCGGAAGGAGCGGGGGAGCTCGGGGCGGCGGTAGCGCAGGACGATCACCGCCGCGCAGACCACCACGAACGCCAACAGGATGCCGATGTTGGTGAGTTCGGCCGCCTCGGCGATGGGCAGGAAGCCGGCGATGAGGGCCGAGGCCACGCCGACGATCCACGTCACGCGCGTCGGCACGTGCCGGGTGGGGTGCGTCTTGGCGAACCACTTGGGCAGCAGCCCGTCCCGCGACATGGAGAACCACACCCGGGTCACGCCCAGCATGAAGGTGAACATCACGGTGAGGATGCCGATGATCGCGCCCACCGCGATCACGTCCGCGAGCCCGCTGAGCCCCACCGACTTGAACGCCGTGGAGAAGCCGCTCTCCTTGTCGATGTCCTTGTAGTTCTGCATGCCGGTCAGCACCAGGCACGCGGCCACGTACAGGACCATCGAGATGATCAGCGAGTAGATGATCGCCTTCGGCATGTGCCGTGCCGCGTCCTTGGACTCCTCGGCCGCGGTCGACATGGCGTCGTAGCCGAAGACCGCGAAGAACACCGTCGCCGCACCCGTGAACGCGCCGCCGATGCCGTAGGGGAAGAACGGGTGGTAGTTGCCGGTGTCGATGTGGAAGACGCCGACGCCGATCACCAGCAGCACGACCAGGACCTTGAGCACCACGACGAACGTCTCGAAGCGGGCGGCGTTCTTGATGCCCTGGTTGAGCAGATACGCGATCAGCAGGCACAGCACCGCCGCGAACAGGTCGACCTTGTGCCCGTCGCCGGTGCTCGGGGCGCCCAGCATCCACTTCGGCAGCTCGGCGCCCATGTCCTCGACGAGGAAGCTGAAGTACCCGGAGATGCCGATCGCGACGACGGCCACGATCGCCGTGTACTCCAGCAGCAGGTCCCAGCCGATGAACCAGCCGGCGAACTCGCCGAGCACCGCGTAGCCGTAGGTGTAGGCCGAACCGGCCTTCGGGATGAGCCCGGCGAACTCGGCGTACGACAGCGCGGCCGCCGCGCTCGCGACGCCCGCGATGAGGAAGGAGATGACGACCGCGGGACCCGCCGTGCCGTTGGCGACCGTCCCGGCGAGGGTGAAGATGCCGGCGCCGATGATGCCGCCGACGCCGATCGCGGTCAGCTGCCACAGCCCCAACGAGCGTTCCAGGCGGGGGCCCTCGCCGGCTTCCGTGTCCTCGATGTGCTCGATCGGTTTGCGGCGGAGAATCCCTTCGCCCATACGGAGCCGGGCCATGCGCCCCACCTCTTCACGTTCGGCAACGGCTGACCGCCGATCATGATGGCTCAGGGGCGCGAGGCAGGGAAGACGCCGCGCAGACACCCGCTCGACGGACGGGGCCTACGGCACGACCGTCACCGGCCACCGCCCGGCCTTCACCAGCCGGACCGCCACCGAGCCCACGATCCGGTGGCCGGCCTGCTCGGAGGCGCCCACCACCACCGCGTCGGCCTTCAGTTCGTCCGCCGCCTTCACCAGGCCGCCGTAGGGGTCGCCGCGGAAGGTGTGGAACTCCCAGCGCACCTCGAATATCCCCTTCAGCCGCTCCGTCGCGTCCCGGATGTAGGCGATCAGCTCCTCCGCGATCTCGTCCGTCGTCTCGGCGACCGGCGCCCCCATGGCCGCGCCCGCGGCCATGACCGGCTGCACGTAGACGACGGCGAGCAGCGCGCCCTGGCGCCTGGCCAGGCCACCGGCATATGCCGCGGCGCGCATGGAGGTGTCCGAGCCGTCCACCCCGACCACGATGACCTTGGGCCCGTCCGTGCCCCGCTCGAACTGATGCGAGTGGTGTTCCGTCACGGCTGTGAGGCTATCGGAAGCCGCAGGTCGCGCCGATATCCGGGCTCGACGGGCGAGGCGGCCCGGTACTTCCTACTCTCGAAAGCATGAGTGCCACCGCGGAGGCCTCCCCGCCCCAGGCGACGACGGGCCCGACACGGCCGCCCGGACACGGGCCGATGAGCAAGGTGCCGGAGGCCTTCGGAACCTTCTTCGGCGCCCTGGGGCTGCTGTGCGTGCTGCTGGCCCTCATCCGGCCGCTGCGCGTCCTGCTGCGGCCCGTGGTCCGCTTCCTCGACCTCATCATCGTCCCGGTCAGCGCCAACCTCGCCTACGCCGTCTTCCTCTTCCTGCTCGCCGCCGCGACCGCCGCCCGCAAGAAGATCGCCTGGTGGCTGGTCGTCATCTACCTCGGCCTGCTGGTCCTCACCGACGTCCTCGGCGTGGCGCTCGGCCTGTACGCCGAGTCCATCGGTTCCCTCGTCGTCTGCTCCCTCGCGCTGGCCCTGCTCATCGCCGCCCGCCGGGAGTTCTACGCCGCCACCCGCCGCGCCGCCGTCCGCCGCGCCCTGCTCGTCCTGCTCGCCGGGCTGCTCGTCGGCATCCTCGTCGGCTGGGGGCTGGTGGCCCTCTTCCCCGGCACGCTCCCCGAGGGACAGCGCCTGCTGTGGGCCGCCAACCGCGTCTGCGGCGGACTCGTCTCCAGCCGCTCCTTCGACGGCAGCCCGCCGCGCGGCCTGTACTTCCTGCTCGGCCTGTTCGGCGCCCTCGCGCTGCTCAACGCCGCCGCGACCCTGTTCCGTTCGCAGCGCATGGAATCCGCCCTGCACGGCGACGAGGAGCCCCGCATCCGCGCCCTGCTCAGGGCCTACGGCGAGGAGGACTCCCTCGGCTACTTCGCCACCCGCCGGGACAAGGCCGTCGTCTTCTCGCCCAGCGGAAAGGCGGCCGTCACCTACCGCGTCGAGGCCGGCGTCTGCCTCGCCAGCGGCGACCCCGTCGGCGACCGCGAGGCCTGGCCGCACGCCATCGGGGCCTGGCTGGACGTGGCCCGCCGGCACGCCTGGGCGCCCGCCGCCATGGGCGCCTCGGAGGACGGCGCCCGCGCCTTCGCACGCGCCGGACTCGGCGCGCTCCAGCTCGGCGACGAGGCGATCCTGTACGTCGCCGACTTCGACCTCGACGGCCGCGACATGAGGGTGACCCGGCAGGCGGTGCACCGGGTGCGCCGCACCGGAGCCCACTGCCGCATCCGCCGGCACGCCACCCTCACCGACGAGGAGATGGAGGAGGTCGTCGACAAGGCGGACGCCTGGCGCGACACCGAGACGGAACGCGGCTTCTCCATGGCCCTGGACCGCCTCGGCGACCCGGACGACGGCGACTGCCTGCTCGTGGAGGCGCTCAGCGAGGACGGCCGCCTGCTCGCGCTGCTGTCCTTCGTGCCCTGGGGCCGCGACGGCGTCTCCCTCGACCTGATGCGCCGTGACCGCACGGCGCCCAACGGCGTCATGGAGTTCATGGTCGCCGAGCTGTGCGCCGCCGCCCCGAAGTTGGGCGTGCGCCGCGTCTCGCTGAACTTCGCCGTCTTCCGCTCGGCCTTCGAGGAGGGCGCCCGCATCGGCGCCGGACCCGTCCTGCGGCTGTGGCGGCGCCTGCTGCTGTTCTTCTCCAGGTGGTGGCAGCTGGAGGCCCTGTACCGGTCCAACGCCAAGTACCGCCCGCAGTGGTACCCGCGCTTCATCTGCTACGGCGACACCGGCTCGCTGGCCCGCATCGGCCTGGCCTCCGGCATCGCCGAGGGCTTCGTCTCCGTACCTTCGCTGCGCAAACTCTGGGGAAAGGGGCACTCGAGAGGCGCGTCCAGGCCCGCGACCACCGAGGGCCTGCCGTCGCTGTCGGCGCTCGGCCTCGCCGGAGGGGACGAGGCCGGGCCCGGCGATCCCCACGCCGGCCTGCCCGAACAGGTCCGCATCCGACACCGCACCCTGGACCGGCTGCGCGCCGACGGCATCGACCCCTACCCGGTCGGCATCCCGCGCCGCACCCACGCCCTCGCCGACGTCAGGGCGGGCGACCAGGTCACCGTCGCCGGCCGGATCATGCTCGTACGGGACTTCGGCGGCATCGTCTTCGTCGTGCTGCGCGACTGGTCCGGCGACCACCAACTCGCCCTCACCCGCGACCGCTGCGGCCCCGCCCTCGACCGCTTCACCGCCGACACCGACATCGGCGACCAGATCACCGTCAGCGGCACGGCGGACGTCAGCGACAAGGGCGAGCCGACGATCTTCGTCACCGACTGGCGGCTCATCGGCAAGTGCCTGCGCCCGCTGCCCGACAAACGCCACGGCCTCGCCGACCCCGAGGCCAAGGTCCGCATGCGCTACGTCGACCTGATGTCCAGCCCCGACGCCCGCGCGGTGATCCGCGCCCGCTCCACCGCCGTGCAGGCGCTGCGCCAGGGCCTGTTGGAGCGCGGCTACCTCGAGGTCGAGACGCCGATGCTCCAGCAGATCCACGGCGGCGCCAACGCCCGCCCCTTCACCACCCACATCAACGCCTACGACCTCGACCTGTACCTGCGCATCGCCCCCGAGCTGTATCTGAAGCGGCTGTGCGTGGGCGGCCTGGAGAAGGTCTTCGAACTCGGCCGCACCTTCCGCAACGAGGGCGTCTCCTACAAGCACAACCCCGAGTTCACGATGCTGGAGGCCTACCAGGCCTTCGCCGACTACGACGTGATGCTCGACCTCACCCGCGAACTGATCCAGGGCGCGGCCACGGCCGCCTTCGGCTCGCCCGTCGCCCGCAAGGAGGGCAAGGAGTACGACATCTCGGGCGCCTGGCCGGTCAAGACGGTCCACGGCGCGATCTCCGAAGCCCTGGGGGAGGAGGTCGAGGCCGGCACCGACCTGCCGCGGCTGCAGCGGCTGTGCGACCGCGCGGGCGTGCCGTACACCGCCGACGACGGACGCGGCGACGTCGTCCTGGAGATGTACGAGCGACTGGTCGAGGAGCGGACGGAACTGCCCACCTTCTACAAGGACTTCCCCACCGACGTCTCCCCGCTGACCCGCCAGCACCGCACCGACCCGCGCCTGGCCGAACGCTGGGACCTGGTCGCCTTCGGCACGGAACTGGGCACCGCCTACTCGGAGTTGACCGACCCGGTCGAGCAGCGCCGGCGGCTGACCGCCCAGTCCCTGCTGGCCGCCGGCGGCGACCCGGAGGCGATGGAGCTGGACGAGGACTTCCTCGACGCCCTGGAGTACGCGATGCCGCCCACCGGGGGCCTGGGCATCGGCGTGGACCGCCTGGTCATGTTCCTCACGGGCCTGACGATCCGCGAAACCCTGCCGTTCCCACTGGTCCGCCGCCGCTGACGGCTCCTGACCGGCGCGTTCGCCCGCACCCGCCGCCGACACGCCGTCGTTGGGCCGGCTGCTTGCGCCGGGTGGGTGTTTTCCCGGGGCCGCTGCCGTGTTGCTGTCGGCGCCGGGCCCCGGCGGGGCGACTGATGAGGCATGGAAAACGATCAGTTGCTCACGCGGCGCCGGGTGTTGATCGCCGGCGCCGCCGCCCTGGGTGCGGCAGGCGGCGTCGGCGCGCCGGCGCTGGACGGGGGAGAGGAGGAGGGGGCGGCCGCGCCCGCCCCCGCTCCGGCCGCCGGGCCCCAGGCGCGCGCCGCGCTCAACCCGTCCACGTACCGCCTGCAGCCGCTGACCGGATACGGCGGGGCGCCGCGCGCCGCGCCCGACCCGACCGCCGTACGGCACGAGCCGTTCCTGCGGCTGCCCGGGCACGGCCGCACCATGGTGCTGACCTTCGACGACGGGCCCGACCCCCGCTACACCCCGCGCATCCTGGACACGCTCGCCGAGTACGAGGTGCCCGCGATGTTCTTCGTGTGCGGGGAGATGGCCGTCGACAACCAGGACCTGCTGGCCCGGATGGCCGACGACGGGCACCTCGTCGGCAACCACACCTGGACCCACCCGCTGCTGACCCGGATGCGGCGCTCCCGGATCCGCTCCGAGATGGAGCGCACCAGCGACGTCATCGAGAAGGCGTACGGGGAGCGGCCGCAGTGGTTCCGCGCGCCCTACGGCGCCTGGAACCGCGCCACCTTCCAACTCGGCGCCGAGATGGGCATGGAGCCCCTCGCCTGGACCGTCGACACCCTCGACTGGACCAGGCCCGGCACCCGCACCATCGTCCACCGGGTCGAGCACGGCGCCGCCCCCGGTGTCGTGGTGCTCTCGCACGACGCCGGGGGCAATCGCTCGCAGACCGTCCGCGCCCTGCACAAGTGGCTGCCGCATCTGCTGGATTCCGGCTACCACATCACCGTGCCGAGACGGCGCCCCGCATAACCGCGACGAAGACGGCGCCCTTCACCGTCGTATCTCCGCCCGCCCGGCCGGGAAACTCCTACTGCACCTCGACCAGGCGGGCGAAGACGACGACATTCCCGTCGTAGCCGGTCTTCTTGGAGAAACCGCCGCCGCAGGTGATGACCCGCAATTCCGGTTCGCCCTTGGAGCCGTAGACGCGATCGCCGGGGAAGTTGTTCTTGTCGAAGACCTCGATGCCGTAGATCTCGAACACGGCCGTCTTTCCGTCCTTGCGGGCGACTTCGACGCGATTTCCCTTCTTGAGGGCGCCGAGGTTGTAGAACACGGCGGGGCCCTGTTTGTTGTCGACGTGGCCGACCACGACCGCGGTGCCCTTCTCGCCCGGGGTGACCCCACCGGTGAACCAGCCCGCCAGGTTGGGGTCCTCGGGGGGCGGCGCCGAGACCCAGCCGTCCGCGTCGAGTCCGACCGGCAGCACGGGCGCGTCGACCCGGATGGTGGGGATGCGCACCCGGTCGGGCAGGGCGTAGGGCAGCGGCTGGACGCTGCCTGCGGCGCCGGGGAGGCGGCTGTCCGCCGCCGCGGCGGTGGCGGGCTGCGGCGGGCCGACGTCGAACTCGCCCGAGCCGTTGCGGATGAGGGCGAGGCCGGTCAGCAGCACCAGCGCTATGACGCCCCACGGAGCACGCTTCCTGCGCCGCTCCTCCTCTGCAGCCGCTTCGGCCAGCTCCGACGCTTCCATTGGTGACCCCTCTCGACGCGGCCGTCGCCGAGTCATTCGTGCATACGGCAACGCTAAATGCCGCGCGGGCAACCGGCGACGGGGGCAGGGGCGAACGGGTGGCCCGCACGAGTTCGGTGCGCCATCCGAGTTGCCGCGGACAGGAAATTTCCGATGCTCGCGTGACCTGCGGCGATATCGGAATGCGCGGGAATTGCCCGGCGTGTCCTCTCACCGATACGGACCATTACCCGCTGTTGCCGAAATGCGGGCGGGTCCACGGCATCTGAGGGTCTTTCTGGGAGGCGCTTTCTCGCCGACAGACCGGGGACGGCCCCCGGGGTGCCTTTCGCGGAGGATCACATGACAACTCATCGTGCCCTGGCGGTCTCTGCCGCCGCGGTCGCCGCCTTCGGCCTTGCCGCACCGGCGGCCCAGGCCGACGGCATGAACATCAACCCGAGCAACATCGTCGCCCTGCCCAGCGTCATCGCCCGGGGCGGTCAGCTGACCATCACCGTCGACGGCTGCCCGACCGGCGGCACGGCGACCTCGGAAGCATTCCGGAGCACGCCGCTCACCCCGGTCGACCACACGCAGACGTCCAGAGGAACGGCCACGGTCAACCGGGACGCGCGCAACGGCTCGCACAGCATCACCGTCAACTGCGGGGGCAAGACGCTGACGAACCCGGCCGCCTTCACCGTCATCGGCGGTGTCCAGGGCGGCCTCGGTGGCAGCAGCTCCAGCGGCGCGACGCCGACGGACATGGCCATCGGCGGCGGGCTCGTGGCCGCGGCGGTCGTGGCCGGCGGCTTCTTCTGGCTGCGACGCAGGTCCGAGCGGCGGATCTGACCTCCGCCCGCCGGAACGTCCCCGTCGCTTCGGGAACTTCCCCGCCCGGAACACGGAACGTCCGGAGCACCGCATCCGGGAACATCGCACCGCACGTCGACTTCGCCCCGGAACCGACCTCGGTTCCGGGGCGAAGTCGTCCCGTCAGGCGCCGTCCTCGCCACGGCGGCGCGAGAAGTGGTACGCCGCCCCGACCGAGCCCGCGATGAGCGCCGCGCCCATCCCGATCTCCTTGAGGTCGAACCCGGCGATGCTGCCGCCCTCGCCGGCCTGCACGCCCCGGTGCGGGTTGAGCGGCACCGGCGTGGGGTCGACCGGTACGGGTGTGGGGTGGCGCGGATGGCCGCCGGCGATGGTCAGGTCCGTGGTCCCGCTCGCGCCGTCACAGGTGAACCTCACCTTGTACATCGCACCGGGCTTGGCGTCCCAGTCCACGGTCGCGCTGCCCCAGGACTGCCGGGGCGGGATGACGACCGTGTCGAAGACCGCCGAGCGGACCGTGGCCGGCCCCTTGCAGTCGCCGTCGCGGTTCACATGCAGGGTGACGTGACCGCCGGCCGCGATGGTCGAGGGCAGCACGCTGAAGGCGAACGGCGTGATGTTGTGGCCGTCGTCCCTGGCGACGGCGGCCGGTGCGCAGAGGGCGAGGGCGCCGACGCCCAGCAGCGCGGCCGAAGCGGCACGTATCGCGCGCATGGTGTTCCTCCGGTCCCGAGGAGCAGCTGCGGACCATTTCCGCTTTCGGGAGAAATGCACCTCGATGAGCAAAACGCTAGGAACAGGCGTGCGTGTGCGCGATTGGTGTAGTGCGAATGGGGCATGCGTGTGGGCCACCCAGGGGACGGCGGCGGCGTGGCGCACGTCCCCCCGGCGGTTTCCGGGGCGGGGAGCCGCCCGGGCTAGATGTGCGGGAAGAGGTTCAGATAGGGGGAGACCGAAGCGGTGATGCCGCGGGTGTAGGGCGCGTCGAAGTCCCAGATGAGGAACAGCAGGAACGCGATGAGGGCGGAGAACAGCCCGGCGAGGACCAGTTCGCGCAGGGTGCGCCGGATCTGCAGCGCGAAGACCATACCGATGGTGATCACGGCGCCGGCGAGCAGCCCGAACCACACCACGCCCGGCATGGTCGCCCCCATGGAGTCGGCGCGGGCGCTGCGCGCCTGGTCCGCCGCGGTGACCTGGTCCAGCAGCGGCTGATAGGCCTGGGCCTCGAAGTCGGTCCTGGGCTGGTAGTCGGTGACGTCCGCGCGGATGCGGCCGAAGAGCTCGTCGCCGCGCGGGGTGAGCCGTCCCTCGTCGGCCATCGTCCTCCACTCCGTATGGACGACTTGTCCGACATAGGCGTTGACATCCTCCCGAATCTGGTCGCGGATGTCCGCCGGATACACCCGGACCCGCTCCGAGATCTCGTGCAGCGCGACGGCCTCCGCCTGTACGTGGTCCTCGGCGGCGCTCCGCCCCTCCCACACTCCGGCGATGGCCAGGCCCAGGACGATGGCGTACACCACGCCGATCCACATCGTCATGTACTCGATGACGTCCGGGGTCTCGCTCGTGTCCTCGTCGTCGGGCGCGGCCCGGTGCCGGACGAGGGTGACGATGACCACCACGGCGCACGCGGCCAGCATCGCGAGGGTGAGAACAAGCCATTCCGGCAAGAGTTTCCTCCAGGAGTCAGCGCGCGCGCAGGGCGGCGACGGCGATCACGGCGGGCGCCGTGATGAGCAGGACGAAGACGATCGGTGAGGTGCTGCCGCGCGACGGCCTGGCCCGCACCGGCGCCCGGTAGCGCGGGTAGACGACGGGGGCCGCGGCCGCGTGGCGCACGTGCTCGGCCATCGGTGTGGAGGCCGGGGGCGGCGGGGCCGGCGCTGGGGTTGGGGGCGGTGGTGGCGGGGGAGTCGGGCGCGCGCTCGGGCGCGGCGGGGCGGGCCGCGGCGCCGGCGCGGGAGGAGGCGGCGGCTCGGGTTTCGGCGTGGGCTCGCGCGTGGGGGTGGGCTTCGGCTTCGGCGGTGCCGGCGTGGGAGTCGGTGTCGGGGGCGGCTTCGGAGTCGGCGGCGGTGTGGTGCACTCCGGTGGCATCGGCCAGGGGAGGTCGCCGGCGACCGCCACCGCCTGGGTGCCGTCCGGGCCCGCCGAGGCGTACGCGCACGCGTCCGCCCGCGCCGTGCCGGCCGGCACTCCCACCAGGAGCCAGGTCAGCAGGGCGAGCGCCAACGCCCTTGTGGTGAGGGTGGTTTGGGTCGTTTCGGGTCCATGCACGACGAAGATCATGAACCCTGGTGCGGCGCGGCACGCCGGAGCGCGCCGGAATTGGCACGAACGGAGGATCAGGCGCCCGCGGCCGTTTGACCGGGTCGCCCGCGGGGGCCCTTCGATGCGCACGCGTGTGCGAGATGGCGCCCCGGTGGCGCAGGTTCCGAAAAGAAATTTGTGAGGCGGTTGAACACAACAGGTGGTCCCGTTCGTACCCATGGCCGTGCGGCGGCGCAGCAGGGCGCTGCAACACCCTTGTATCTATGGGGAGTTACGATGAAGACCTCCTGGCGGAGCGCCTCACTCGTGGCGTGCGCTGCGGCTGTGCTGGCCCTGACGACGGCGTGCGGTCAGGAAAGCAGCCCGTCGGTGGGCAGCCAGAACGTGGGCGCCACGGCCGCGGCCGGCGACTACGGCAGCGTCGGCGCCGGCGGTTCCGCGAGCGCCAGCCCCGGCAACGGCTACGGCGCGGACGGGCAGGCCCAGGCCGCCTCAGCGGGCAAGCTGGCCGTCACGCAGAACGCCGAGCTCGGCAAGGTGGTGACCGACGGCGCCGGCAAGACGCTGTACCGGTTCGACGAGGACACCGCCGAGCCGCCGAAGTCGAGTTGTGACGGCGACTGCGCCAAGACGTGGCCCCCTGTTCCCGCGGACGACGCCACGGCCGGTGCCGGTATCGACAAGGCCCTGCTCGGCGAGGTCACCCGCTCCGACGGCTCCAAGCAGCTGACCGTCGGCGGCTGGCCGGCGTACCGCTACGCGAAGGACGCCAAGGCCGGTGAGACCACCGGCCAGGGCGTGGGCGGCAAGTGGTACGCGCTCGCCCCCGACGGCAAGAAGGCCTCCCTGGCGAGCCTGCCCGGCCTGTCGGTGCGCACCGACCCCAAGCTCGGCAAGATCGTCGTGGACAAGAACGGGATGACGGTCTACCGCTTCATCAAGGACGTGGCCTGGCCCGACCCGATCTCCCACTGCACCGGCGCCTGCCTGGAGAAGTGGCCGGCGGTCGCCCCGGTGAAGGCCGACGACACCAAGGGCATCGAGAAGAAGGGCCTGATGGGCTTCACCCGCCCCGACGGCGTCAAGCAGATGACGGTCGACTGCTGGCCGGCGTACACCTTCTCGGGCGACCAGGCGCCCGGGGACACCAACGGCCAGGGCGTGGGCGGCACGTGGTACGCCATGTCGCCCGACGGAAAGCCGGTCGGCGCGCCGAAGAAGTAGGCATCACCTCCCCAGGGTTGATTGCACCGGACGCGCGCACGGCCCCCGCGGCCCGCCCCCTCCGCACCGCACGGAGGGGACGGGCCGCTTTGGTGTGTTGCCGTACTTCACCGGGCGAATGTGGCAATTGCCGCAGGCAGTGACCGGGAACGGACGGTCAATTTCCGGTTCCACTCGCCCTGTTGGCGGGCGATCAGTAGCCTCGGCTCGAACACCGGATCGCCTACGCCTTGGAGAGATAGATGGAGCGTCCCGCCTGGGCCCCACGGAGCGTCGACATCTCGGTGCCGAGCGTCTCGCGGATCTACGACTACTACCTGGGCGGTTCGCACAATTTCGAGGTCGACCGGGAGTCGGCCCGCAAGGCGATGGAGTTCATGCCGGGACTCCCCAAGATCATGCAGGCGAACCGGGCGTTCATGCGCCGCGCCGTGCGCTTCGCCCTGGACGAGGGCATCGACCAGTTCCTGGACATCGGCTCGGGCATCCCCACCTTCGGAAACGTCCACGAGGTGGCCCAGTCGACCCGGCCGGACGCCCGTGTCGTGTACGTCGACCACGACCCCGTCGCCGTCGCGCACAGTCAGGCGGTACTGGACGGCAACGAGTTCGCGGACGTCACCGCCGCCGACCTCCGCAAGCCCCGGGAGATCCTCGCCAGCCCCGAGGTGGAGCGACTGATCGACCGGAATCGGCCAGTGGCGCTGCTTCTCGTTGCCATACTTCACTTCGTGGAAGACGAGGACGACCCGTACGGGGCGGTGGCCGAACTGCGCGACGCGCTCGCGCCCGGCAGCCTGCTGATCCTCACCCATGCCTCGTACGAGGGAATCCCGGTCCCGGCCGAACGGGCCGCGGGAACGGTGGACGTGTACAAGGACATTCGCAACCCGCTGATCATGCGTTCGCGCGACGAGATCGCGCGGTTCTTCGAGGGGTACGACATGGTGGAACCGGGACTGGTGTCGATGCCGCACTGGCGGCCGCAGACGGCGCCGGAGGACGAGGATCCCTTTGCCTTCTCCGGGTTCGCCGGCGTAGGACGTACGGCGTGAGCGCGGAACCGGACGGGCCCGAGGACAGACTGCGCAGGTTCGCGACGATCTGGAGCCGGGCGGTCTTCCCGGTGACCTCGACGTCGCTGACCCGGCCGGAGTTCGAGGAGCAACTCCTGCCGCTGGCCCGTCGGTTGAACGACGCGCTGCACGCCCGCACGGTGGACGCGGAGGAGGGCCGGGCAGTCGGTGCCGCCCTGGTCACCGCGCACTGCACCGAACCCGAGGCGCTGACCCGCACGCTGGACTGCGTCGACGCCTACCTGGTGCTCTACTGCGGCGACGACGGCGATCCCGAGGAACTGCGGGCGCGCTGCGCGCGGTTGCAGCACACCATGGCCGCCGGGTTCGCGCAGGCGCTGCGTGAGCGGACGCTGGCCGAGCAGGAGGCGATCTCCGCGGCCGCGCTGACGGCGCAGGGCGTGGTGGCGCAGGCGCTGCACGCCACCGAGGCCCGCTTCCGCGCGGTCTTCGAGGGCGCGGCCATAGGAATCGGCATCGCCGACCTCGAGGGCAACATCCTCCAGGTCAACGGCGCCCTGCTGCGCATGTTCGGCCTGACCGAGCACAACTTCCCCGCGCGCAACGTCAAGGCGTGGACCCACCCCGAGGACGCGCCCCAGACCTGGACGCTCTACGACGAGCTCGTCCGCGGCGAGCGCGAGCACTACCACCTCGAGAAGGCGTTCTACCGGCCTGACGGAACGGTCCTGTGGACCAACCTCACGGTGTCCCTGCTGCGCGACGCGGACGGCAATCCGCAGTACCAGCTCGCCCTCATGGAGGACACCACCGAGCGCCGGCTGCTCAACCTCCGGCTGCGCTACGAGGCCACCCACGACGCGCTCACCGGCCTGCCCAACCGGACCTTCTTCTTCGAGCGCCTGGAGAAGGCGCTGGGCGCCGGGCAGGGCCAGCGCTTCGGCCTGTGCTACCTCGACCTCGACGGCTTCAAGACCGTCAACGACAGCCTCGGCCACGCCGCCGGCGACCGCCTGCTGGTGGAGGTCGCCGACCGGCTGCAGGCCTGTGCGACCGCGCCCGGCGAGATGGTCGCCCGGCTCGGCGGCGACGAGTTCGTGGCGCTGACCACCGGCCCCGACACCGAGCGCGAGGTCGACGAGCTGGCCGGCCGCATCATGAACGCGCTGCTCGCCCCGATCCGCATCGACGGCCGTGAACTGACCGTGCGCGGCAGCATCGGCATCGTCGAGGGCCCGGCGGGCGAGCGCGGCCCGGCGGAGGTGCTGCGCAGCGCCGACATCACGATGTACCGCGCCAAGTCGGCGGGCGGCAACCGCTTCGAGCTCGCCGACGAGGAGGCCGACGCCCGTGCCATCACCCGGCACGGCCTGACCACCGCCCTGCCGACGGCCCTGGACCGGGGCGAGTTCTTCATCGAGTACCAGCCCCTGGTGCACCTCGGCGACGGCAGCGTGCGCGGCGCCGAGGCCCTGGTGCGCTGGCTGCACCCGCAGCACGGCGTGCTCGGCCCGGACCGCTTCATCCCGCTCGCCGAACACACCGGCCTGATCGTGCCGTTGGGCCGCTGGGTGCTGGAGCAGTCGGTGCGCCAGGCCCGCGAGTGGCGCGAACGCTACGTCGACGCGGGCCCGTTGCGCATCAACGTCAACCTCTCGCCCTGCCAGCTCACGCATCCCGGGCTGGTGCAGGACACCGTCGACATCCTGGAGCGCACCGGCGTCGCGCCGGACGCGCTGTGCCTGGAGGTCACCGAGTCGGCCCTCATCGGCGCCGACGACGACCTGCTCAAACCGCTGCGCCGGCTGGCCGAGATGGGCGTCGACATCGCGCTGGACGACTTCGGCACCGGCTACTCGAACCTGGCGAACCTGCGCCGCCTGCCGGTGAGCATCCTGAAGCTGGACCGCTCCTTCACCCAGAGCATGCAGCAGTTCCCGGCGGACCCCGTCGACCTCAAGATCGTCGAAGGGATCGTCTCGCTCGCCCACTCCCTCGACCTCGCGGTGACCGTCGAGGGCGTGGAGACCGGGGCCCAGGCGGAGCAGTTGAGGATACTGGGCTGCGACACGGCCCAGGGCTGGTACTACGCCCGGCCGGGCCCGCCGGACCGGCTGCACGAGCTGGCCCTGGTGGACGCGACCGGCTGAACCGCGGCCGGTCTCAGGGCAGGGGGAGCGAGCGCAGCGACGCGTGTGTGCGCGCCATCACGAGAACGTGGCGCGCGTCGCCGCCCGGGACGACGAGCAGCGGGTGCTCGCCGTCCCTCGTCTGCGCGTACGGCAGCGACATGCCCGGTGCGGCGCCTCCGGTCGCCTGCGGCCCGCCGTGCAGGTCGATCGTGAGCACGCGTCCCCGCCTGGCGCGGTCGTTGACCGGAGTGAAGGTCACGAAGCGGCCGCCGGCCATGGCGGCGTCCGTCTCGGTGGTGTAGGTGCTCCACAGCTTGCGCCCGGCCACGAGGTCGTACGCGTTCCAGTTGCCCGCGCTGGTGTCCTCCGCGCCGGCCTCGTACAGCACCAGGACCCCGTCGTCGGAGATCAGCCCGCGCACGGGTTTGTCGATCGTGTTCCTCGGGGTGGGCAGCGGCCTCAGCGTCGCCGGATCGAGGCGCCGCATGGGCGGGAAGGTGTCCCCGGCGGAGAACGGGCTGCCGGTGCAGACCAGGTAGTGACCGCCGGAGACGAGGTGCTGGCACGGCACTCCCGCGGGGCTCTTCGCCACGGTGGCGCCGGTCCGGGCGTCGCGGGCGGTGACCTGGGTGCCGTCGGCGGTGTAGACGCGGCCCCGGAAGGCGGCGAGGGGCTCGCCCCGCTCCCAGGAGACCGTCCGGCGCCACAGGGACGTGCCGTCGGAGGCCCGAACGGCGTCCAGGAGGGCGGTACTTGACGTGGCATCGGTGACGCCGAGCGCGTACACGACCCCGTCCGCAGCGCCGAGGATGGAGGTGTCGCCGGAGGGCAGGCGGTGGGTCCAGGCCGTCGCCCCCGTCCGCAGATTCGCGGCGCGCAGCACACCGGCGACGCCCGTGACGGCCCGTTCGCCGGCGGCGTCGACGACCAGCCCGGCGCTCTTGCCGTGGTCGTGCGCGGCCACGCTCCAGGAGACACGTCCGTCGGCCCGTGAACGCCCCACCAGACCACCGGTGTTGGTCGCGCACACGACCTGATGGGCCGTCGCGCCGCACGCGCCGGCGGCCTCACCGGCGGAGAGGCCGGTGGCCCAGGAGCGCCAGGGACCGGACACAGGGGACGGCGCCGCCGCGCGGCTCGCCGTCGCGGAGGCGGGCGCCGACGCCGTCGTAGGCGTAGGCCTCGATGGTGAGGACGACGCATCCCCGGATCCGCCGTCTCCCGGTGTCGCGCAGCCGGCGGCCAGCAGGCCGCACAACGCCACGCCCGCCACAACTGCCGCCCCGCGCCTACGCCGTTGCCCCGGCACCGTCGCCTCCCCTGTGGCCGCAGCCCCGGATGGGGCCGGTGGACAAGGTAGCGACGGGGCCAGGGCCGTTGCTACGCCTCAGGCGGCACTGCCGCGCAGCTCCGTGAGCGCGTCGCGGGTCAGCGTGCGGGGGCTGTGCTCGGGGTCCACCAGGACGACGGTGCACTCGGCGCTGTGGGCCAGGGCCATGGTGAGGCTGCCGTCGGTGAACTGGGCGAGCGGGCCGCGCGGGGAGCGGCCGACGGCGACCGCCCGGGCGCCGGTCCGGGCCGCGTGCCGGGCCAGCAGCCGGCCGGCCGCCGCGTGGTCGCCGACGCTGACCAGGATCTGGCCGGTGGCGGTGACGCCCTGCCCGGCCAGCCGGTCGAGATGGCGGGTGACCGCGTCCCGCGCCGTGTCGGCGGGTTCGGTGTCGGCCACCTGGTCCTCGACGACCGCGGTCTGCTGGACGTGCACGACCTCCAGCGGGCTGCCGCTCTCGCGGGCCAGCCGGGCGGCCGCGTCCACGATGACGTCGGCCCGCTCGTGCGCGCCCACCGCGACGACGACCGGCGCCGTGCCCGGCGCGGCGGGGGCCGTGACCGGCGTGAGGGTCGGCCCCACCTGCGGGCCGATCTGCGGGTCCACCTGCTCGCCCTCCTCCGCGCGCTCCTCGGCCCTGCGCAGCAGCTGGTGACCGCTGGCCAGGACCGGGATGGCGACCACGAAGGTGGCGGCACCGAGGTAGAACGGCACGCTCAGGTCGGTGGCGTCGGCGAGTTTGCCGGCGACGTAGGGCGCGAGACCGCCGCCGATGAAGCGCAGGAAGCCGTACGCGGAGGAGGCGACCGGCCGCTCGACGGGCGAGACGAGCATGACGGCCTGGGTGGTCAGGGTGTTGTTGATGCCGATGAAGGCGCCGCTGACGATGACGGCGGCGATGACCACGGCGGGCGTCTTCACCCCGGCGGCGATGACGGCCATCACGATGCCGAGGCCGAGCAGGTTGGCGTAGAGCACGGGCGCGGTGCCGAAGCGGCCCTGCAGGCGCGGGGCGAAGAAGACGCTGAACAGGGCGACCAGCAGGCCCCAGCCGGTGAAGACCAGGCCGAGCTGGTGGGCGCTGAGCTCCATCGGGTAGGGCGCGTACCCGAGCATGGTGAAGAAGCCCCAGTTGTACAGCAGCGCCATGATGCCCATGGTCAGCAGGCCGCGGTGGCGCAGCGCCTTGAGCGGTGCGAGGGGCGAGGTGGGCCTGGCGGGTTTGGGCAGCGACGGCACGAAGGCCAGGGTCGCCGCCAGGGCTGTCGCCATCAGTACGGCCACGCCGAAGAAGGGGCCGCGCCAGCTGATGGCGCCCAACTCGCCGCCCAGCAGCGGCCCGACGGCGATGCCCAGGCCGAGGGCGGTCTCGTAGAGGATGATCGCGCCGCCGAAACCGCCGCTGGCCGAGGCGACGATGACGGCCAGGGAGGTGGCGATGAACAGGGCGTTGCCCAGGCCCCAGCCCGCGCGGAAGCCGACGATGCCGTTGATGGAGCCGGAGGTGCCGGCCAGGGCGGCGAAGACGACGATGACGGCGAGGCCGACGACGAGGGTGCGCTTGGCGCCGAGCCGGCTGGAGACCCAGCCGACGATCAGCATGGCCACCGCGGTCACGATCAGATAGCTGCTGAACAGCAGGGAGACCTGGCTGGGCGTGGCGTGCAGGCTCGACGCCAGGGCGGGCAGGATCGGGTCGACCAGACCGATGCCCATGAACGAGATCACGCAGGCGAACGCGACGGCCCAGACGGCCTTCGGCTGCTTGAAGGGGCTTGCGGCCCGCTCGTGCGAAGCACTCATGTGCGGTTCTCTTCCGGGGAGTCGAGGGGTCACGGTGGTGGCGGACGTCAGTCGAGGTCGTGGATCGCGCGGGCGAGAGCGGGCAGCGCGGTCCGTACCGCCTCCTGCTCCGGCCCGGTCAGCCGGTCGACGACGCCCTGCAGCGCCTGGGTGCGCTCGGTGCGCCGCTGCCGGAAGACCTCCATGCCCGCGTCGGTGGCCTCGACCAGCACGCCCCGCCCGTCCCGGCTGTCGGCGACGCGCCGGACCAGCCCGGACCGCTCCAGGCGGGTGACGAGCTGGGTCATGTTGGGCTGGGAGACGCGCTGGGTGCGCGCCAGGTCGGTCAGCCGGTACGCGCCCTCCCGGCCCAGGAAGCCGAGCACGGACGAGGCCGCGGTGCTGAGACCGCCGGTGGTGGCGCTGCGGCGTACGTAGAGCACCAGTTGCTCCACGGCGATCATCAGCGCCTCGGGCGACCCATCGGTGTCCGCCGATTCCATAACCCGCTTATGCATAACTGCATTATGCAGATAGCTGTACGGTGAAACAAGGTGCTGGAGGCGACTGCCGGGACTGCCTGGAGATGACTGCCTGAAGGGGGCGGCGCTCCACGCGCCGCGCTCAGCGCTCCAGCAGCATCCGCTGCAGCTCCCGTGCCGCGCGCGGCGGTGCCACGTCGCTGCGGTGGGCCAGGGCGATCGTGCGGTGCAGCCCGGGCCTGGCCAGGGGCGTCACCCGCAGGCCGCGCCCCGAGCGGGTGGCCACCATGCGCGGCACGACGGCCAGGCCCAGCCCGGCCCGGACGAAGCCGAGCACCGCGTCCATCTCCCCGCCCTCGACCGCGAAGTCCGGCTCGAAGCCCTCGGCGCGGCACGCCGCCACCGTCAGTTCGCGCAGGTCGTAGCCGTGCCGGAACATCACCAGGCGCTCGCCCTCCAGGTCGGCGATGCGCACGGTGCGCCGGCCGGGCCCGCCGGGCGCCGGGGCCTCCGGCGAGGACACCACGACCAGGTCCTCGCGCAGCAGCTCCACCGTGGTCAGCGCCGGGGACGGCGTCGGCAGCGGCAGGACGACCAGGGCGAGGTCGAGGGCGCCGCGGGCGAGCTCCCGTACGAGATCGTGGGAGCCGCCCTCCTCGATCAGCAGCCGGATGCCGGGATAGCGGTCGTGGAAGGCGCGCAGCACGTCCGGCAGCAGGCCCGTGCACACGCTGGGCGTCGCGCCCAGCCGGACCCGGCCGCTGCGCAGCTGCACCAGCTCCTGCACCTCGTGCCGGGCGGTGTCCGCGTCGGCCAGGATGCGCCGCGCCAGCGGCAGCAGTGCCTCGCCCGCGTCGGTGAGCGTGATGTTGCCCCGCGCCCGCTGGAACAGATCGGCCCCCAGCTCCCGCTCCAGCGCCTTGATCTGCTGGGACAGGGAGGGCTGGGCCACATGCACGAGATCCGCGGCGCGGGTGAAGTGCCGGGTCTCCGCGACGGCGACGAAATACTGAAGCTGCTGGAACTGCATGGTGTCACGATAGCTTCCGGCTATCGAATCAAGCCGGACCATGTCTTGGACCGATCGCCCTGTTCCGTCCTAGCGTCTTGACTCATGGCTCTGGCAACGCGGACGGACCGACGACCGTCCATGGCGCGCACCGTGTGGGACAGCTCCGTCGGCAAGAAGACGGTGATGGCCGTCAGCGGCGTGATCATGCTCCTGTACCTGGTCGCGCATGTGATCGGCAATCTGAAGATCTTCTTCGGAGCGGGGGAGTTCAACCACTACGCGCACTGGCTGCGCACCGTCGGCGAGCCCTTCATGCACTACGAGTGGACGCTGTGGCTGATCCGCGTCGTGCTGATCGTCGCGGTCGTCGCGCACGCGGTCTCCGCCTACCAGCTCAGCCGCCGCGACATCAAGGCGCGGCCCAGCAAGTACGTGCACAGGAGGGCCGGCGCGAGCTACGCCACGCGCACCATGCGCTGGGGCGGGATCATCCTCGCCCTGTTCATCGTGTGGCACATCCTCGACCTGACCACCGGCACCGTGCACCCCGGCGGATTCCAGGAGGGCCACCCGTACCAGAACGTCGTGGACACCTTCTCCACCTGGTACGGCAACGTCATCTACATCGTCGCGATGCTCGCCCTCGGTCTGCACATCCGGCACGGCTTCTGGAGCGCCGCACAGACCCTCGGCGTCGGCAGCCGCACCCGCGACCGCGCCCTGAAGACCTGCGCCAACGTCCTCGCACTGCTGCTCACGGCCGGCTTCATCGCCGTCCCCGTGGGCGTGATGACCGGAGTGGTGAGCTGAACATGCCTGCTGAGTACGTGGATTACGCGACCGGCGAGCCCGTCGCCGACACCAAGGCCCCCGCCGGGCCCGTCAACGAGCGCTGGGACACACGCCGTTTCGAGGCCAAGCTGGTCAACCCGGCCAACCGGCGCAAGCACACCGTCATCGTGGTCGGCACCGGTCTGGCCGGCGGCTCCGCGGGCGCCACGCTCGCCGAACAGGGCTACCACGTCGTCCAGTTCTGCTACCAGGACTCCCCGCGCCGCGCCCACTCCATCGCCGCGCAGGGCGGCATCAACGCCGCGAAGAACTACCGCAACGACGGCGACTCCGTGCACCGCCTGTTCTACGACACCGTCAAGGGCGGCGACTTCAGGGCGCGCGAGTCCAACGTGCACCGCCTCGCCCAGATCTCGGTGGAGATCATCGACCAGTGCGTGGCGCAGGGCGTGCCCTTCGCCCGCGAGTACGGCGGACTGCTCGACACCCGCTCCTTCGGCGGTGTGCAGGTCTCCCGCACCTTCTACGCCCGCGGCCAGACGGGCCAGCAGCTGCTGCTCGGCGCGTACCAGGCGCTCAGCCGGCAGATCGCCGCCGGGAACGTCGAGATGCACCCGCGCACCGAGATGCTCGACCTGATCATCGTCGACGGCAAGGCGCGCGGCATCGTCGCCCGCGACCTGATCACCGGCAAGATCTCCACGTACTTCGCGGACGCCGTCGTCCTGGCGTCCGGCGGCTACGGCAACGTCTTCTACCTGTCGACGAACGCCATGAACTCCAACGCCACCGCGATCTGGCGGGCCCACCGGCGCGGCGCCTACTTCGCCAACCCCTGCTTCACCCAGATCCATCCGACCTGCATCCCGCGCACCGGCGACCACCAGTCCAAGCTGACGCTGATGAGCGAGTCGCTGCGCAACGACGGCCGCATCTGGGTGCCCAAGGCCCAGGGCGACGACCGTCCACCGAACAAGATCCCCGAGGGCGAGCGCGACTACTACCTGGAGCGCATCTACCCGTCCTTCGGCAACCTGGTGCCGCGCGACATCGCCTCCCGCGCCGCGAAGAACGTGTGCGACGAGGGCCGCGGCGTCGGCCCCGGCGGGCAGGGCGTGTACCTCGACTTCGCCGACGCCATCAAGCGCATGGGCCGCAAGGCCGTCGAGGCCAAGTACGGCAACCTCTTCGACATGTACCAGCGGATCACCGACGAGGATCCGTACGAGGTGCCGATGCGCATCTACCCGGCCGTGCACTACACGATGGGCGGGCTGTGGGTCGACTACGACCTGCAGACCACCATCCCCGGCCTGTTCGCGATCGGCGAGGCCAACTTCTCCGACCACGGCGCGAACCGGCTCGGCGCCTCCGCGCTGATGCAGGGCCTGGCCGACGGCTACTTCGTGCTTCCGGCGACGATCAACGACTACCTGGCGCGCAACCCGCACAAGGACGAGGTCGACGCCACGCACCCGGCCGCCGTCGACACCGTCCGGGAGACCGAGGACCGCCTCGCCAGGCTGCTCGCGGTGGACGGCGACCGCACCCCCGACTCCTTCCACCGCGAAGTCGGCGAACTCATGTGGGAGTTCTGCGGCATGGCCCGCACCGACACAGGACTGCGCAAGGCGCTGGAGCGCATCCCGCAGATCCGCGAGGAGTTCTGGCGGCGCATCAAGGTCCCCGGCACCGGCGAGGAGTTCAACCAGTCGCTGGAGAAGGCCAACCGCGTCGTCGACTACCTGGAGCTCGCCGAGCTGATGTGCCTCGACGCGCTGCACCGCGCCGAGTCCTGCGGCGGCCACTTCCGCGAGGAGTCGCACACCCCGGACGGCGAAGCGGCCCGCGACGACGAGCAGTTCGCCTACGCGGCCGCCTGGGAGTTCACCGGCACCGGCGAGGCTCCCACCCTGCACAAGGAAGACCTGGTCTTCGAGTACGTCCACCCCACCCAGCGGAGCTACGCATGAAGCTCACCCTGCGCGTCTGGCGGCAGAAGAACGCCGACGCCGAAGGCACCATGTCCACGTACGAGGTGGACGGCATCTCCTCCGACATGTCGTTCCTGGAGATGCTCGACACCCTCAACGAGGAGCTCATCCTCAAGGGCGAGGACCCGGTCGCCTTCGACCACGACTGCCGCGAGGGCATCTGCGGCGCCTGCTCGCTGGTCATCAACGGCGACGCGCACGGCCCGGAGCGCACCACCACCTGCCAGCTGCACATGCGGTCCTTCAAGGACGGCGACACCATCGACATCGAGCCCTGGCGGGCCTCCGCCTTCCCGGTGATCAAGGACCTCGTGGTCGACCGCTCGGCCTTCGACCGCATCATCCAGTCCGGCGGCTACATCACCGCCCCCACCGGCGCCGCACCCGAGGCCCATGCCACCCCAGTGCCCAAGCCGGACGCCGACTTCGCCTTCGAGCACGCGGAGTGCATCGGCTGCGGCGCGTGCGTGGCCGCCTGTCCGAACGGCGCGGCGATGCTCTTCACCTCCGCCAAGATCAACCACCTCAACACGCTCCCGCAGGGCGCGCCCGAGCGCGAGACCCGCGTGCTCGACATGGTGGCCCAGATGGACGAGGAGGGCTTCGGCGGCTGCACGTTGACCGGCGAGTGCGCCACCGCCTGCCCCAAGGGCATCCCGCTGGTCTCCATCACCAGCATGAACAAGGAGTGGCTGCGGGCCACGCGCAAGGTGGCCAAGCGCTAGCGGCGGCGCTTGCCGAGACGTCCGCCGACAGGGGGCGGACGGGCGGGGCCGGGAGTGGTGCTCCCCGGCCCCGCCCCGTATGTGCGGGGTCTGTAAGGTTCCCGCATGAATTTCGGGCGCAAGGGGAGGGAGCGGTTTCTCGAGGCCGTCGCCGGCTTCGAGACCGCTGTACGCGAGCGGGACGGACAGCGTTCCCAGCACGCGATGCAGGAGATACAGCAGAGCTACGGCGACGCCGCGGACCGGGAGTTCGCGCAGGCGGGCCCGCGGCTGGCGGCCCTGCTGCCGGACGTGCCGCCAGGCCCCCGCGGGCTGGTCGCCGTACTGACCGGAGCATGCGTGGAACGGGGCGCCGACGCCACGGCCTGCGCCCCGTACATCTTCGGCGGACTCGCCGAAGCGCTCACGTCGGCCGGGGAGTTCTGCGAGCGCTGGGCGGCGACCGGCGGGGGAGACCTGCCCGATCCGGACAGCGACTTCATGGACGACGCTCTGGTCGAACGCGTCGGCTCCGACGCGGCCGTGGGCTGGGCGACGCTGCCGCAGTGGGAGATGGCCTCCGTCGCGATGCTCAGTCACGGCGCCGTACGGGTCCAACTCGGCGACCGGCGCGCCGAGTTGCTGGCCGCGCTGCGCCCCGTGCAGGAAGCGTCCGAGCACGACTTCAAGTGCCTCCACTACGCCCTGCTCGTCCTCGACGACGAACCACTGGTGGTGCTGCACCGCCCCACCGGCACCGGCTACGCGATGCGCATGAGCGGCCTCGGCGACAACTTCCAGCTGCACACCCTGCTGGCCGGCGCCCTGGTCGGCGGCGGCCACGTCCCCGGCCACGCACCCTCCGCCCAGGAGGTCGCGGTGTGCCGCGACGCACCGGGCCAGGTGCCGACGACCGGTTCCTTCAACCTCGTGACGCCGGGCGGCGAATGGGTGTGGAACGAGGGCACGCCCGCCGACATCCCCGTCGTCGACGGCGTACGCCTGCTCGTCCTGGACCCGCCGCCGTACCAGCGGGGCTGGCCCGCCGGCCGGTTCTTCCCCCGCATGACCGGAGACCTCGTCCTCGAGCGCGTCCTCGACGAGCCGGAGACCCGCAGATGGCTGGAGCACTGCGCGCCGGCGAAGTGAACTCCCCGCAGTGCCGTGGACCCGACTCGTCGCCGGTCCGGATCGGCCGTCACCGGTCCGGATCGGCCAGGAGGGGTCCCAGCGGGCCGAGGTCCAGGTTGAGATCACTGCGCCGCAGGCCGTGCTGCGCGCACAACTCGTCCATGCGCTCGTCCAGCAGCATCAGCGCGGTACCGAGCCGGTCCTCCTGCTCGGCGCCGAGCGTCCCCTCGTCGAAACGGCGCACCGCCTGGCGTTCCATGAGCTGGCGCAGCAGCTCCACCACGGTCAGGACCAGGGCAGCCAGGTCGTTCGTGACCCGCTCGGGATCGAGGTCCAGGGTCGGCGTGTGCGGCGCGGTCACAGCGGCCCGCTGTCCGCCCAGGGCGCGGGGATGCGCTCGCTGACCGACGCCAGCAGGGCGTGCAGGGAGATCCGCACCAGCGGCACGTCGGCGATGGTCAGCACCAGATCACCGCTGACCACGACGCCGGTCGCCAGCACCCGGTCGAGCAGGTCGACCAGCGGCACCCCGACGGGCGCGTACGGCTCGGCGGTGTCCCAGGGCACCGCCGCACGGTCGGCACGGCCGACGGCCGGCACGGTCATGCCCCCACCTCCTGGTGCGCGCCGCACTCCATCTCGTCCGTGCGGGCGAAGGAGTACGGAATCCACGGTCCCGACATGGTGACCTCCACGGACGAACGACGTGCTGTACGCGCCAGCCGGTCCGCGGCTCGGACGAACTCGGCACGCCGCGCGTCGTCCACCAAATAGGCGGCGTTGAGCAGTTGCGGGACGCTCGTGCCGGTCAGCTGCTCGCTCTGCGGCCGGTGCCGCGTCGCGGCGACGGCGAACGACCGCAGCTCCCGGTCGACGGCCCGGGCGTGCGCGAGGGCATGCTCGCGCGCCTCGCGCTCGGTACGCCGCCGGGTGCTGGCCCGGCGCAGATAGGACCGCCCGTCGGCCGGCCCCTCCCCAACGGCCGCAGTGGCGGGCGTGGTTGACGGACCGTGCACCTTCACCGCCCACTCGGTGCGGTCGCGCAGCCGCTCCAGCAGGGTACGCAGGGACGCCTCCCGGGCGCACACGGCCCGTACCGCGTTGTCGTCGTCGAGATACAGCGTCGCCATCGGCATCGGCACGGCCGTACCCGCGCTCGCGGCCGTCTCCACGCCGCGGTGATGGGCCCGGACGCAACGCTCCAGCTCTTCGGGCCGGTTGAGGCGTTCCGTGAGCGCCGCCTGCCCGAAGTCCGCCGCGGGAGCGTCCTGCACGACCAGATGCAGGGGACCCGCGCTCAGGACCCGCAGCGGGCCGCCGCCGTCGTGGCCCGGCGTCACCGCGAGCACCTCGTCCGGCGGCGGGGTGTCCGTCACGGCGAACAGGCAGGTGACCGTGGTCATGTGGCTCCCTCGGCGGTGTCGGGCCCGGCTTCCTCCAGGGCTTCGAGGCGGGCGCGCAGCCGCGCGTTCTCCTCGGTGAGCGCGTCACGCGCGGCGCGCGAGGACAGCGCCGGGTCCGTCTCCCACCAGTCGATGCCCGCCTTCTTCGCGGTTTCGACCGAGGCGATGAACAGGCGCAGGCGGATGGTGAGCAGCTCGATGTCGAGCAGGTTGATCTTGATGTCGCCCGCGATGACGATGCCCTTGTCCAGGACCCGTTCGAGCAGATCGGCGAGGCTGCCGCCGGGGGGTCCCACGGGCTGCGGCGCGGTGCCCGCCGGCCAGGTGCCGAGGTCGGTCATGAGCCGCCCCCGTCGTGCGGGTGCCGTACGGGGACACGCCCGCCCTGGCCGGCACCGGTCGCGGCCACCGCGCTGTGGCCGGTGAAGCGGACCGGACTGTCGAGGCGACGGAGCAGGCGCTCCTCCTCCTGCTCGAACGCCGCCTCGTCGATGGCGCCTTCCTCCAGGGCCCGGTTGAGGGCGGCCAGGCGTGCCCGCACCGCACGCGGGTCGTCCAGCTGCCGTTCGGCCTCCGCGAGCAGGTGGTCGGCGACCCACAGGGTGCCGCGCAACGGGGCCAGCGGCAGCAGCAGGAGCCCGCTCACGAGTCCCATCGCGTCACCGGCCGGCCGTGGTGGACCGCGCGTCGACGAAGCTGTAGCACGGCAGCGGACCGGTCACGCTGAGCGCCAGCCGGTCCCCGACGTCGCGGGCCCGGGCGGTCAGCGCCTGCCGGAAGCGGGACTCGTCGGCGGAGCGCACCAGGAACGACGTGCTCAGCACCTGCTCGTCGTCGACCGGTCCCTGCGCCGTGCGTACGGCGAGCGGAGCCAGGCAGGCCAGCACCTCCCGTGCCGCACGGCGGGCCTCACGGGTGACGGCTTTCGCGAGCGCCTCGCCCAGCCGTACGTTCGCCTCGTAGCCGGGGTGGTGCCGGGTCTGCCGGGCGAGCGCCCGCAGGTTCTCGTCCCGGCCGACGAGGTCGGCGAAGCAGCCCGGCACGACGATGCCCTTCACGTTCATCTCGACGCAGTCCCGCACGCTGTCGAGCTGTGCCGTCAAGTGGGCGCGGTCGTTGCGCAGTTGGGCGCGCAGGTCTTCCGCGGCAGGCGTGAGGACGGCGAACTGCATGGGCAGGACGGGGCCCTGCGCGGTGAGTTCGCCGAGCACCGCCTGATGGGCCGTCAGATCCCGTCGGCGGGCCCGGACCTGAGCCGGGGCGTCCGAGACCGCCGCGCACAACCCCTCCTCGGTCAGCAGCCGCACCGCGGCGCCGTCCACTCCGGGGGTGCGCGGGGGCAGCACACCCGCGGGGGCGATGCCGTAGACGTAGAGCGTGCCGGCGGTGGTAGGGGCGGCGGTGGCCGTCACGGTCATTCCTCCTCGGCCTTGCGGCGCCGGGTCCGGGGGCGGTCGTCGTCAGTGCTGCGGCGGGTCGTGGAGCCGGCGGTCTTCTTCGCGGGGCTGCGGCGCCTGCGCTCCGGCTCGGCGGCGCGCTCGTCCCGCTCGTCGTCGTCCGTGTCGTCGTCCGGGGTGAGGACGTCCTTCACCTTGTCGGTCAGGGAGCGGGCGGTGCGCTTGGCGCCCGCCTTGCCGATCGTCTTGGCGACCGGCCCGCCGCCGAAGAGTTCGGGCACGGTCTTGGAGCGCGAGTCGTGCTCGAGGTCGAGGCGGTTGCACGCCTCGGCGAAGCGCAGGTAGGTGTCGACGCTGGCGACCACGATCCGCGCGTCGACCTTGAGGATCTCGATGCCGACCAGCGAGACGCGCACGAAGACGTCGATCACCATGCCGCGGTCGAGGATCAGCTCCAGCACGTCGTAGAGCGTTCCGGCGCGGGGCGCACAGACGATCTCGTCGCTGTAGACGGTCATGCGGCGGTCCTTCCGGGAGACTTGGGCGACGGCCCGGTCACTGGTCCTGGGCGCCGCGCCGGTAACGGGCGATCCGGCGGTACTGCACCAGCTCGCCCGCCGGATCCAGCTCCACCCGGTACGTCGCGAGCAGGCTGGTGGTGTCGGGGATGCGCGCCAGTTCGAGCACGTCGACGTCGACGATCCAGCCGTCGTCCTCGCCCCGGCGCACCGCGGACACCCCTTCGAGGCGGTGGCGGATCAGCTCCGTCAGCTCCTCGGCGGCACGCCGGGCGGCCTCCCCGGCACCGCGCACGGTCCGCCGGCGCTTGGTGGAGACGGCCGCGCCGCGCCGTCGCTCGTCGGCTCCGGATTCGGTCATGCACGTCACTCTCGCCGCGACGGCCGGTGCGCGCGTGTCCAGCTAGGCCATACGGGCCCGGCCCGCGGTCCGGGACGAGCCCGGGCCGCGAACGGCGGACCCGCACCGTGGCGCGGTGCAGGTGCTACGAGGGAGACCCGCGGGTGACCGGCGCACGGCGCGCCGGCGAAATGACAGGGGCGGCCCGAGCCGTTCAGCAAGCTCACACCCGTTCTCTCTGCGCCGGTTACTCGAAGGTCAGTCGGCATCGGAAGAACAGGGGCGGCGGATCGCACGACACCGCTCAGCCGCCCCCGTCCCGCCGACCCGGCCCGTGACCAGGAGAGAGCCATGACCGGCGTATCCACGCTCGACCGTCCCCCGCAGCCCACGGCGCCCACCCGCTACAGCGTCTCGCTCGCCCGCGACGAGGACGACGTGCGTGCCGCCCAGCGGCTGCGGCACGACGTCTTCGCCGGGGAGATGGGCGCCCTGCTGGCCACCGCGGAGCCCGGCCACGACGTCGACGCCTTCGACGCCTACTGCGACCACCTGCTGGTGCGCGAGGAGGTCACGGGACAGGTCGTCGGCACGTACCGGCTGCTGCCGCCGGAGCGCGCGGCCGTCGCCGGACGGCTGTACTCCGAGGGCGAGTTCGACCTCACCCCGCTCGACGCGATCCGCCCCGGCCTGGTCGAGGTCGGCCGATCCTGCGTCCACCCCGACCACCGCGACGGCGCCGTCATCGGCCTGACCTGGGCCGGCATCGCCCGCTACATGGTGGACCGCGGCCACGAGTGGCTGGCCGGCTGCTGCTCCATCCCGCTCGCCGACGGCGGCCGGCTCGCCTCCGCGACCTGGGACCGGGTGCGCGCCAAGCACCTGGCCCCGGAGGAGTACCGGGTACGGCCGCTGCTGCCCTGGGTGCCGGACACCGCCGCCCCTGCCGCGAACACCGAGATCCCCGCCCTGCTGCGCGGCTACCTGCGCCTGGGCGCCTGGGTGTGCGCCGAGCCCGCCCACGACCCGGACTTCGGGGTCGCCGACCTGTACGTGCTGCTGTCGATGCGCCGGGTCAACCCGCGCTATCTGCGGCACTTCCTGTCGCTCGTGCCGGCCTGATGAGCGCCTGGCAGCCCAGCGCGCCCTGCACCCCGGGGGCGTGCATAGAGGCGACGGGGTCCGCCACGGCCGTACCGCGTGCCGTGCTGCGGATGGCGGCAGTCGTGGTCCTGATGCTCGTCGGGATCGCACTGACGCCGCTCGGCGGGCGGATCCCCGCCGAGACGGTGAGGCGGTGGTGCCGGTGGATCGTGCGGGCCGCAGGGGTCCAGGTCCGTATCACCGGCGCCGCCGCGCCCACCGGCGGCCTGCTCCTGGTCGCCAACCACATCTCCTGGCTGGACATCCCGCTGCTCGCCGCCGTCCGGCCCGCCCGCATGCTCGCCAAGTCCGACATCCGCGGCTGGCCCGTGGCCGGGTGGCTGACGGCGCGCAGCGGTGCGCTGTTCATCGACCGCGACCGGCTGCGCGCCCTGCCGCAGACGGTCGCCCAGATCGCGGACGCGCTGCGCCAGGGGCAGGCCGTCGGCGTCTTCCCCGAGGGCAGCACCTGGTGCGGACGCGCCCAGGGCACTTTCCGGCGGGCCGCCTTCCAGGCCGCGCTCGACGCGGGCGTCCCCGTCCAGCCGGTCCGCCTGCGCTACCGGATCGAGGGCGGCACCCCCAGCACGGTGCCCGCGTTCATCGGCGACGACGCGCTGCTGACGTCGGTGTGGCGGGTGCTGACGGCACGCGGGCTCGTGGCCGAGGTCGAGGTACGGGAGGCCATCGCGCCGGGTGTCCACGGCGACCGACGGGCGCTGGCGCGGGCGGCTCAGCCGACGACGACGGGTCAACTGGGCTGGATCCACACGGCGTTGGTGGCTTAGCGGGCCCGGAGGAGCGCAGGTCCGGCGGCGCTGTGGCGCAATGCCCCGGAGGCGCGGTTGCCTGGTGGCGCGGTGGCGCAATGTCCCGGAGGCGCGGTGGCGCGGTGGCCTGGTGGCGCGGTGGCGCAATGTCCCGGAGGCGCGGTGGCGCGGAGTGCCCGGTGGCGCGGAGGCCCGCGCGCCCGACAGCCCCGTGCGCCGCGTACACCCTCCCGCGACGGTCCCGCGACCCGCTCCGGCTGCGTGCCGCAGGGGCGCCCCACGATGTTCCGGTTGCCGACCCCCATGCCCGGGGGTGCAATGAGGCTGTGGCCCGACGGCCGCTGCCGGCGGCGCGGGTGCAGTCCCGCCCCCGCCCGGCACCGCTCGAGGCGGGGAGGCAGTGATGACGGTCCCTGAACCCGGATCCCGCCCCGCGGGGCACACCCGGTGGCCGCGGCTCGGCTGGGTGATGGTGCCGACGCTGCTGGTCTCCGGGGCACTCCTGGCGGCGGTCAGCGCGGGCGCCCTCCCGGTCTCCCTCGCGGTCTCCGCACAGTCCATGGTGATCTCCGGACAGAACCTCAAGATCTCCGCCGACCGGCTGCAGGGCACCGGGTTCACCCAGTACGTCGGGATGGACCGGTCGAAGTCCCAGGCGTATCCGGAGGCCATCGCGGGCATCGATTCGGCCGACCTGTACAACCTGTGCCAGTCGATGGTCGTGCGCCTTCCCGTCGTCGGCGAGACCACGCTGCGGATCGGCGCCGGCGGGGGCGGCAAGCCCGCGCACGCGGACCATCTCGTCGTCCACACGGACGACCTCGGCGGCGATGCGGTGTTCAGCGACATCACCATCGGGCAGGACGCCTCGACCTTCAAGAACGGCCCCGACGGCGCGGGAATCTTCGGCCAGCGGGCGGACACCGTACGCATCGATCACCTGCGGCAGTCGACCCGTGAGGTGACCGCGGCCACCTTCCGGCTCACCGGCCTGCACCTGGGTGTGAAGTCCGGATCCAAGCCCTGCTACTGAACGGCCCGTCCCACCCTTCACCCGCTACGGCTCCCTTTGCGCCGAGCGGGTGAAGGCGTCCCCCCATTTGGGTCCCTCGGCCGGTCGCGGAGTCACAAGCGGGTCCCGCGGCAGTTGGCGATGCATACCGCCCGAGACTCGGGCGTCGGGGTCTCTCGGCCCGGTGGGCCGGCCCCGCGTGTCTGACGGGGAGAGGGATGACAAGCATCGCCGGAAGTGCCGCACAGAACACCGTGGGTACACCTCCCACCGGGCACACCCGATGGAGGCGTACGGCCGTGGCCATGGTGCCCACCCTGCTGGCGTCCGCCGTGCTGTGCACGGCGATGGCGCGTGGTGCCCTGGCCGCGTCCTTCGGGGTGTCGCCCAACTCGTTCACGGTGTCCGGCCAGAGCTTCCAGATCGCCGCCAGCACCCTCGAAGGGCGCGGGTTCGTCCAGTTCGGTGTGCTGGACCGAGGCGCTCATGCCTCGTACCCGGAAGCACTCTCCGGGATCCGCTACGCCAAGCTGTACGACCTCTGCCAGTCCGTCGTGCAGGACGTGCCTCTCTTCGGGCCCGTCACCCTTCGGCTGACCTCGGGCGACGGCGGGACTCCCGCGCACGCGTACCGGCTCGTCGCGGACACCCATGACCTGCAGGGTGACGCGCTCTTCCACAACATCAACATCGGCCAGGACGCCGCGACCGTGCAGGGGGTGCCCGGCGTGCACGGCGAGCCCGGTGGCTTCGGCGAGCAGGCCGACACCGTACGCATCGACGATCTGCGGCAGCAGACGCGTTCGGTGAGCGCGGCGACGTTCCGGCTGCCGGGACTCCACCTGAGCGTGAAGGTCGGCGACCACTCGTGTTTCTGATGGGGAGTGCAGCCGACGACGGGCGGCGGTCCGGGTGGTGGAACGCCTTCGCGGACTGGCGGCGAAGCCGCCCGTTCTGGGCGGGAGTGTGGACACTGCTGGCCGGGGTCGAGATCCTCTCCATCCCGTTCGCGCCGTTGCCGATCATGATGCACGAGGGCATCGCCGGCGTGGCGGGGTCGCTCATGGGGATCTTCATGGTGGTCCTCGCGCTCAGCTTGTGGCTGGCGCCCGGGCACCGGGTGTTCGCGGGCATCGCGACGCTCGTGTTCGCCGTCGCCTCACTCGTGCTCTCCAATTTCGGTGGCTTCCTGATCGGCTTTCTGCTGGGCATCGCCGGCGGCGCGATGGCGGTGAGCTGGGTGCCGTACCCACGGCCGCCGGCCCGGCCCCCGATCTGGCCGGACTGGCGTCGGGGGAACGGCTCGGACGGCCCTGGGGGAGCCGCCGATCCGGGGGACCCGGCCGACCCTGGTGACCCGGACGGGCCGGATGGCCCGGGCGGCCCCGGTGGGAGCGGCGGCCCCGGCGGCCCTGGTGGGCCCGGCGGTTCCGGTGAACCGGGAAGCGGGGGAGGCGGCGACGGAGAGCAGGCGGCCGACGGCGGACAGGACGGCGGCAACTCGCGTACGAAGCCCCTGACTTGGCGCACGATCCGTCTGCGGGCGCTCGGCGTGCTACCGATCGGGGCGCTCCTGACCGGCGGGCTGCAGGCGGCCCCGGCGCACCACGCCCGGACGGTGTCGAACATCGCCGACGCATCGCTCGGCGTGCCCGGCATGCCCGGCGGGACCGCCGACGAGGACACCAGCACCCCCCAGGGCCTGACCGTCTGTTCTCTGCTCGGCGGACTGCTGGCCGGGAAGGCACCCACCGCGCCGGGAACGGGAAACCGCAACCCTGCGGATGCCGCGCCGGACGCACCGCAGGACGGGCCGAACGCACCCCGCCCCGGGCCTGAGCACGCTCACCACCCCACGGGCTCGGCCACCGCGGAGTCCGGCCCGCAGGGGTCGCACACGTCCCGCGCCCCCCGGGTGCCGAAGCCGCGTACCGAAGCGCACGGCACACACACGTCCGGAGGGGGATCCGGCCCCGTGAAGCCCGCGCCCGCACCGGCGCCCTCCTCCGGAGCGGGCCTGCTCGGCTCGGTCGCCGGCCTGCTGGGCCTGGACGGTGCACCCGACGCACACGACACCCCCCGCAAGCACGACGACAGCCCGGCCGCCCGGCACGACCGCGCGACGCCGAGCCCGAGCGGTACCGCCGGCCCGCTGCGGCGCGGCATGGACGACCACTCCGCAGGGCCGGGCAGGTCGCACGAGGTCCCGGCCCGGTCCGGCGACAACACCCGCGACGCCGTCCCGCCGTCCGACCTGCCCTTGCACATCCCGCGCCTGCCCGGCGACGGGCGGATGGACGGCCTGCTGTCGCTTCTGCCCCTGCACATCAAACTGGACCTCGGCTCCGGCCAGGGCGCGCGCTCGCCCTGGTGCCTTCCGCAGCCGCTGATCTCCCTCAGGCTCGGTGTCGACGCGGCCGCGTACCAAGTGCCCGCCGCGGCCCAGCCGTTCCGGGTCCGCAGTCCCCTGATGGTGCTCACCGGCCTGACCTATCACGGCATCACCGAAGTGCCGACGGCGTACGGACCCCAGGAGGTCCTGGTCTTCACGGTGACCCGCCTCGACATCGAGAGCCTGCGCGAGACCGCGCCTCTCCTCGCCCCCCGATGCGGCCGCAACCAGCCCCCGCCGCCGGCTCCGCCCTTCCACGGCCTGCCCGGCCTCCGGCTGCCCCTGCTGGACATGGGCATTCCCGGTATCGGCAGCGTGGACCCGACCGCACCCGGCCCCTGGTATCCCTGCCAGGGCACTCTGGAGACGGACGGGGCCCCCTCCAGCACGACGGTTGCCACCGGTCAGCCCGTGGTCCTGCTGACCAAGGTCCTCAGCGGGAACCTGCTCGGCCTGCTCCCCGTCACGTTCACCCCGAGCATGCCGCCCCCGCTGCCACCGGGGCTGACCCTGCCCATCCCGATCTTCTTCACGAACGTCACCGCGTACAACCAGTACCTCGGCGCCGACGATCTGGACGTCCCCGGTCTCCACCAGACGGCGTCCCGCTGACACGGGCGCACCGTCCTGCTCCTTCGGTCAGGAAGCCGGTGCCACGACGAGGTCCGGTACGGCGACGTCGATCGGCCCCGCGAAGAGTTCCGCGGCCGTCTCCCGGGCGGTCGCCGGATCCGTGCCCGGCCACAGGTGGGTGAGGACCAGCCGCGCCGCGCCCGCCTGGTGGGCGTACCGGCCGGCCAGGCGCGCGGTCAGCAGATACGGCGCGTCGCCGTCCGGCACACGGTGGAGGTACGTGGCCTCCGACAGGAACAGGTCGGCGCCCTCGGCCAGGCGCGGGATGTCGGGGCTGGGGCCGGTGTCGCCGGTGTAGGCGAGGACCCCGCGAGGCGTGGCGAGCCGGATGCCGGCGTTGGGCACGAAGTGCGGCAGCAGCCGGGTCCCGACCGTGAACGGGCCGATCTCGAACCGGTCGCCGGGATCGAACTCGCGCAGACGGTACGCCGCCGCCAGCATGCCCGGCCTGTCCAGCGCGAGCACCGCGTCGAGCGCTCCGCGCGGGGCGTGCACCGGCAGGGCCGGCGGAGGGGCGTCGCTCAACCCCCTTGCGCGCAGCAGGGGGTTGAGGTCTGCGCAGTGGTCCGGGTGCCCGTGGCTGATCAGCACCGCGTCGACCGCGTCGACGGTGAGGTGGTGCAGCAGACGCGGCATGCTCGCGTAGCCGGGATCGAGCAGCAGGCGGAAGCCGTCGTACTCGACGAGATAACCGCTGCACGCCTGCCCGGCCGTGGGCCAGGCGCCGCAGCCGCCGAGAACCGTCAGTCGCATGACAGCAGACCCTAACGCCCGCCGGAAAACCGGGCGACGGACTTTCGGCCCGCTTGCTAGCGTGGCGTCCATGAAGGTCAGGACCTGTTGCAGCCCCAGCGCGGCCGCGCGAGCGACGAACTCGCCGGCTGCCGACGCCTGACCTCCTCACCTTTCCCCGGCGGCCGGAAACGGACCGCCGGGACGCTCTCGCACCTCTCCGCAGGCTCGTAGGCGCCGCTCCCGCGGTCCCTTCCGGTCCCATGACCCGAAGGACCACCGCCATGAACACCGACCAGGTCGTGCAGACCTTCACCGAGTTCTACCGCGAGCGCGGGCACCGGCTTGTCACCGGCAGCTCCCTGCTCCCGCCGCCCACGGACCCGGTGCTGTTCACCACCTCCGGCATGCATCCCCTGACGCCGTACCTGCTGGGCCGCCCGCATCCCCAGGGCCGGCGTCTGGTCAACGTCCAGCGCTGTCTGCGCACCACCGACCTGGACGAGGTCGGCGACCCCACGCACCTGACGGTCTTCGAGATGCTGGGTTCGTGGTCCCTGGGCGACTACGGCCATCCCGAGAGCCTGCGCATGGGCCACGCGCTGCTGCGCGACGGCCTCGGCATCCCGCAGGAGCTCCTGCACGTGACGGTCTTCGGCGGCGACGAACAGGTCGGCCCCGACCTCGAAGCCCTGCGCACCTGGCAGGAGTTGGGGGTGCCCGTGGAGCGGACCGGCGACGAGAACTGGTGGTCCAACGGGCCGGTCGGCCCCTGCGGCCCCGACTCGGAGATCTTCGTCTGGACCGGCGGCCCCGGCGTCCCGCCCCAGGGCACCCCCACCACCGACCCGCGCTGGGTGGAGATCTGGAACCACGTCCACATGCGCCACCACCGGCACGAGGACGGAACCCTCGAACCTCTGCGGCAGCCCGGCATCGACACGGGCATGGGCCTGGAACGCCTGCTGACCGTCCTCCAGGGACGCGGTTCGGTCTACGAGACGGACCTGTTCGAACCGTGGATGCGACTGCTGCCGCGGCTGTGGGACCTGGACGAGCGCTCCCTGCGTCTGGTCTGCGACCACCTGCGCTCCGGCATCGTCGTCGTCGGCGACGGGGTGCGCCCGTCCAACACCGGCCGCGGTTACGTGCTGCGCCGTCTGATCCGCCGCCTGCTCACCACGCTCCGACGCGACGATCCGTCGCGCACGTTGACCGACGTAACCGTGGAACTCGTGGAACACACCCTCGACCACTTCCAGCAGCCCTGCGGACCCCAATCCGTGCGGGAGGTGCTCCTGGGCGAGGAACAGCGCTTCACCCGGCTTCTCGAACGAGGTCAACGCGTGCTCTCCCGACCGGAGTTCGACCACCCGCTGAGCGACGAGGACTACCACTACCTGCACGACACCCACGGCCTGCCCCGCGAGTTGGTGACCGGCCTGCGTACGCCACGTCTGTCGGACTCCATGGATGCCGGGTGAGGGCGTGCGGCTGCACCTCCACACAGGCGGCCGGGTCTTCGGTGCCGCGGACGCCGACCGATGCCGGCCGAACTCCCCATACGGCCGTCGCCGAGGACTAGGCTGGTCGCCCTGCCGAGCCTGTACGAACCGGAGTTACGTATGGCCGAGCCACTCAAGGCGCACTTCGTCGCCGAGCCGATCGAGCTTCCCGACGGACGGAAGATCCGCGTCAGCGCCTACCCGGACGGAAGCATTCGCTTCAGCGTGGACGGCCTGCCGTACGTCCTCACCGAGGCCTACCTCAGCGGCAATCCGGCCAAGGACAAGGCCCTCCTGAAGCTCTCGCCCGGCAAGCAGGGCAGCAATGCGGCGCACAACTACGTGGAGCAGCTGGAAGCGAGGCAGCGCGGTTAGCCGCAGGATGCTCGCGCCGCCGGCGGCCGGCTCATGCTGACGCGCCGCCGAAGCCGAACTCGTTGCCGTCCGGGTCGTGGTAGGTGACCTTGCGTACGCCGTTGGCGTACGTCTCCCTGCTCGTCGGCTCCAGGCCCCGTTCCGCGATCTCCGTGACGCGGGCGTCGAGGTCGTCGACGAACACGGTGTGCAGCGCGTGGCCACCGTGTCCGGGACGGTGCTCGATGTAGACGTAGCGATGCTCGGCCAGCTCCCACACCGCTTCCTTGTCGTTCGGGAAGAACGCCGGCTGGGAGCCGAGGAGCCGTTCGTACCAGGCCAGCGCGGTCGCGTAGTCGTTGACCGGGATGCCTGCGAAGAGCGTGAGGGTCATGGCGCTCACGATAGGTCGGCCGCAGGGCGGGACGTGCGCATTCGCCACCGCTGTAGGGTGCCCAGGGTGCAGCGGATCTTGGTGGTGGGTGTCACGGGCGCGGGCAAGTCCACGCTCGCGCGTGCCGTGGGCGCACGCCTGGACGTGCCGTATCACGAGATGGACGCCCTGTACTTCGCAGGCCCCGGCTGGGCCGTCAACAGCCGGCTGACCGAGGAGGTGCGGCACCTCGTCGCCGAGCCCCGCTGGATCATCGACTCCATCGGCTACCCGGAGGTCCGCGACCTGCTGTGGGAGCAGGCCGACACGGTGCTCTGGCTGGACTACGGCAAGCGCGTCGTGCTGCCGCGCGTGCTGCGCCGCTCCCTGCGGCGCACGCTCACCCGCGAGCGCGTCTTCGGCGGCAACAGGGAGACGTGGGGCGGCTGGTTCAGCAAGGAGCACCCGGTGTGGTGGTCCTGGTCCCAGCACGCCGGCCGGCGCGAGGAGATCGCGCGCCGTACGAGCGATCCGCGGTTCGCGCCCCTGGACACCGTGCGCTTCGCGCACCCCGACGAGACGACGGCCTGGATCACTTCCCTCTGATCAGGCTCGCATCGCGTTGGCACCGCGCTCACGCCGCGCTCACGCCGTCCCCGCCGCCAGCACCCGCCGCAGATATGGCGCCGTGGCGCTCCCCTCCGTCTCCGCCACCCGCGCCGGCGTCCCCGTCGCCACGATGCGGCCGCCCGCGTCGCCGCCGCCCGGGCCGAGGTCGACGACCCAGTCCGCGCCGGCCACGACGGACATGTCGTGCTCGACGACGACCACGGTGTGCCCGGCGTCCACCAGCCCGTGCAGCTGGCGCATCAGCACCTCGACGTCGGCCGGGTGCAGGCCCGTGGTGGGTTCGTCGAGGAGATAGAGGGTGTGGCTGCGGCGGCCGCGCTGCAACTCGCTGGCCAGCTTGATGCGTTGGGCCTCCCCGCCGGAGAGCTCGGTGGCGGGCTGGCCGAGGCGGAGGTAGCCGAGCCCCACGTCGAGGAGGGTGGTCAGGCTGCGGGCCACCGCCGGGGTGTCCGCGAAGAACTCCGCCGCGCTCTCCACCGTCAGGTCCAGCACCTGCGCGATGTTCCGCCCCCGGTACGTCACTTGGAGTGTCTCGGGGTTGTAGCGGTCCCCGCCGCAGGACGGGCACGGCGCGTAGGTGCTGGGCAGGAACAGCAGTTCCACGCTGACGAAGCCCTCGCCCTGGCAGGTCTCGCAGCGGCCCCCGGCGACGTTGAAGGAGAAGCGGCCGACTCCGTACCCCCGCTCGCGCGCCTCGTCGGTGGCCGCGAACTCCTTGCGTACGACGTCGAACAGGCCCGTGTACGTGGCCAGGTTGGAGCGCGGCGTGCGGCCGATGGGCTTCTGGTCGACCGAGACCAGCCGCCGCACGCCCGCCAGATCCTCGGTGATCTCTCCGATGAGCGTGGACTTGCCGGAGCCGGAGACGCCGGTGACCGCGGTCAGGACGCCGAGCGGGAACTCGGCGGTCACCCCGCTCAGGTTGTGCCGTGTCACCGGACCGACCTTCAACTCTCCACGTGGAGTGCGCACCTGGCGTGCGGTGGCGGGGGAGCGGTCGAAGAGGAAACGGGCCGTCGCGGACGCGGTGACCGGGGCCAGGTTCGCCACCGGGCCGCTGTGCAGCACCTCGCCGCCGTGCTCGCCGGCGTGCGGGCCGACGTCCACCAGCCAGTCGGCACCCCGCATGACGTCGAGGTGGTGCTCGACGACGAACACCGAGTTGCCCGCCGACTTCAGCCGTTCCAGGACGGTGAGCAGGGCTTCGGTGTCCGCCGGGTGCAGTCCCGCGGACGGCTCGTCGAGGACGTAGACGACTCCGAACAGCCCCGAGCGCAGCTGTGTCGCGAGGCGCAGCCGCTGCAGCTCGCCCGCCGAGAGGGTGGGGGTGGAGCGGTCCAGGCTGAGGTAGCCGAGGCCGAGTTCGAGGACCGGTGCGATACGGGAGCGCAGGTCCTCGGTGAGGACGCGGGCGGTCTCCGAGGTGGCGTGCAGCGCGGAGGCGAGGTCGGTGAGCGGCAGCGCCGCGAACTCGGCGATCGTGCGGCCCGCGAAGGTCACCGCCAGCGACTCCGGCCGCAGCCTGCTGCCGCCGCACACGGGGCAGGGCGCGCTGGTCAGGAAGCGTTCCGCCTTGGTGCGCAGGGTGGGGCTCTTGGAGTCCGAGAAGGTCTTCATGACGTAGCGGTGGGCGCTCATGTACGTGCCCTGGTACGGCCGTTGGATACGGTCCGCGTCGCGCACCGGGTGCACCGTGACGACCGGCTGCTCGTCGGTGAAGAGGATCCATTCCCGTGCGTCGGCGGGCAGTTCGCGCCAGGGGCGGTCGACGTCGTATCCCAGCGTGTCGAGGATGTCGCGGAGGTTCTTGCCCTGCCAGGCGCCCGGCCACGCGGCGATCGCGCCGTCCCGGATCGACAGCGACGGATCGGGGACCAGCAACTCCTCGCTCGTACGGTGGACTTGGCCGAGGCCGTGGCACTCCGGGCAGGCCCCGGCGGCCGTGTTGGGGGAGAAGGCGTCGGAGTCGAGGCGCTCGGCGCCCGGCGGGTAGTCCCCGGCCCGGGAGAAGAGCATCCGCAGCGAGTTGGAGAGATTGGTGACCGTGCCGACGGACGAGCGCGAGGTCGGCGCGGAGCGGCGCTGCTGGAGCGAGACCGCGGGCGGCAGGCCGGTGATCTCCCCGACCTTCGGCGCACCGACCTGGTGGATCAGCCGGCGCGCGTACGGCGCGACCGACTCGAAGTAGCGCCGCTGCGCCTCGGCGTAGATCGTCCCGAAGGCGAGCGAGGACTTCCCCGACCCCGACACCCCCGTGAACACGGCCAGCACGTCCCGCGGAATGTCGACGTCCACACCCTTGAGATTGTGCTCCCGGGCATTGCGTACGCGGACGTAGGGATCGTGGCTGCCATGATCGTCGTGCCCGCCCGGGCCGTCGTGACCGTTGTGGACGTCGTGCGGGACGTGGGGGCCGTGCATACGAGGAGCACTCCGTACGGTCTGAGGCTGCGGCGGGACAAACCCCACAATCCTAATCCGCCCCGCCGCATCACGCTCGGTGACCGGCGCGGGTGCGGGCTCCACGGGTCTGTGCCAGGTTGGGACACGTATGTCTGGCTTCGCACGGAAGGCCTTGTGGACATGACGACCCCCGGTTTCGGCTTCGGACGTAGTCCCTTCGAGGAGTTCGACGAGTTGATGTCCCGGTTCTTCGGGGGCACCGGGGGTGGTTCGCCGAGTCGGAGGGCGCAGCGGGTCGACATCGGGAGCCTGCTCTCGGAGCGGGCCCGGGAGCTGGTGGCCGACGCGCGGGACATCGCCGCCGTCGAAGGCAGCGAGGAGCTGGACGCCCGGCATCTGCTGGCCGCCGCCACCCGGCACGACTCCACCCGCCGGCTGCTCACCGAGGCGGGCGCGGACCCCGACCGGCTCAGGGAGCGGCTGCAGACCGCCGAGGGCGGTGGCGAGAAGAGCGAGCCCACCACGCTGACCCCGTCGGCCAAGCGCGCCCTGCTCGACGCCTACCAGCTCTCCCGCGCCGAGGGCTCCTCCTACATCGGCCCCGAGCACCTGCTGCGGGCGCTGGCCGCCAACCCCGAGTCGGCGGCCGGCCACCTGCTCAGCGAGAACGGCTGGGAGCCCGCCCGGCTGCCCGCCGCCGGCGGTGGCGAGGGCACGGCCGAGCGCAAGCGGCCCACCAGCACGCCCACCGTCGACGAGTACGGCCGCGACCTCACCGAGGACGCCCGCGCCGGCCGCCTCGACCCCGTGATCGGACGGGACGAGGAGGTCGAGCAGACCATCGAAGTCCTCTCCCGCCGCAGCAAGAACAACCCGGTCCTGGTCGGCGACCCGGGCGTCGGCAAGACCGCGATCGTCGAGGGCATCGCCCAGCGCATCGTCTCCGGCGACGTACCGAAGACGCTGGAGGGCAAGCGGCTGGTCTCCCTGGACCTGGCCGGCATGGTCGCGGGCACCAAGTACCGCGGCGAGTTCGAGGAGCGGCTGAAGAAGCTCCTCGACGAGGTGAGCGAGCACGGCGACGAACTGGTGCTGTTCCTCGACGAGTTGCACACCGTCGTCGGCGCGGGCGGAGGCGGCGAGGGCGCCATGGACGCGGGCAACATGCTCAAGCCCGCCCTCGCCCGCGGCGAGCTGCACCTGATCGGCGCCACCACCGTCGACGAGTACCGCAGGCACATCGAGAAGGACGCCGCCCTGGAGCGCCGCTTCGCCCCGATCCTGGTCGGCGAGCCGACCGTCGACGACACGGTGGAGATCCTGCGCGGCCTGCGCGACCGCTACGAGGCCCACCACCAGGTCCGTATCACCGACGAGGCGGTGGTCGCGGCGGCCGAGCTGTCCGACCGGTACATCACCTCCCGCTTCCTGCCGGACAAGGCGATCGACCTGATGGATCAGGCGGCGGCGCGGGTACGGCTGCGCGCCAAGACCCCGCTCGCCGACACCCGCGAGATCGAGGACCGCATCGCCGCCCTGAACCGGGAGAAGGACCAGGCGGTCGCCGACGAGGAGTACGAGCGCGCCAAGGAGCTGCGCGACCGCATCAAGGACACCGAGGCGGAGCTGACCGAGGCCGGTCAGGGCGAGGAGCAGGCGCCCAAGGTGACCGCCGAGGACATCGCCGAGGTCGTCTCCCGCACCACCGGCATCCCCGTCGCCCAGCTCACCGAGGAGGAGCGGGCCCGGCTGATGAAGCTGGAGGAGCACCTGCACCAGCGGGTCGTCGGCCAGGACGAGGCGATCACCGCGATCGCCCGCGCGGTGCGCCGCGCCCGCGCCGGCATGAGCGACCCGAACCGGCCCGTCGGCAGCTTCCTCTTCCTCGGCCCGACGGGCGTCGGCAAGACGGAGCTGGCCCGCGCCCTGGCCGCGGCGCTGTTCGGCGACGAACACCGCATGATCCGCCTGGACATGAGCGAGTTCCAGGAGCGGCACACGGTCTCCCGCCTGGTCGGCGCGCCTCCCGGGTACGTCGGCCACGAGGAGGCCGGCCAGCTCACCGAGGCCGTGCGCAGGCAGCCGTACGCCGTGGTGCTGCTGGACGAGGTGGAGAAAGCGCACCCGGACGTCTTCAACACGCTGCTGCAACTGCTGGACGACGGCCGGCTCACCGACTCCCAGGGCCGTACGGTCGACTTCAAGAACACCGTGATCATCATGACTTCGAACATCGGCGCCGACCGCATCCTGGCCGCGGGCGTGGACGACTACGCCAAGGTCCGGGAGGCCGTCATGCCGATCCTGGGGCAGCACTTCCGTCCCGAGTTCCTCAACCGGATCGACGAGATCATCGTCTTCCGCGGGCTCGACCGGACCCAGTTGCGGCAGATCGTCGAGCTCCTGCTCGAGCACACGCGGCGCCGGCTGCACGCGCAGGACGTGACCCTGGAGGTCACCGACGCGGCGGCCGACCTCCTGGCGAACATCGGGCACCAACCGGACTTCGGCGCGCGCCCGTTGCGCCGCACGATCCAGCGCGAGGTCGACGACCGGCTGGCGGACCTGCTGCTGTCGGGGGACCTGACGGCCGGGGACCACGCGGTGGTGGACGTGAAGGACGGGACGATCTCCATTCGGGCGGAACGAGGTGAGTCGACCGGGTAACGTCGGCAGACATGACAGCAGAGTCACCGGCACAGACCGTGCAACGCCTGCTCCCGCTGCTGGCCGAGGGGAAGAGTGCGGAGGCGGCGGCGCTGTTCGCCGACTCGGTGTCGTTCTCGATCCCGCATCCGCCCGGCATCCCGTGGGTCCCGGAGGTCGACTCGGCGGAGGGCATGCGGACGTTCTTCGAGCTGCTGCAGACCCACGTGCAGGGCAAGGAGTTCGACCTCCACCAGATCATCACCGACGGCGACGACGTGGTCCTCGTCGGCCGCATGGTCTCCGAGGTCCGCAAGACGGGCCGCGACATCGACACCGCATTCGCCCTCCACACCACGGTCCAGAACGGCCGCATCACCCGCTACCACCTGTACGAGGACACGTACGCGGTCGCCAGGGCCTACTACGACGACTGAGGGTTCAGGGGGCGCCGATTCGGGGGTGCGTCACCCCTCGGCCGGTCGGAGACCGAACGCCGGTCAGTCGGCATCAGCGCTCCTCTCGTCTGGGTGCCGCAGTCTGCTACGGCCAAGGGGGAAGTCAGGCGGGTGGGGCAGCCGTAAACCCCGTTGAGACTCGTCCTGCTCTCTTCTACGTTGGCCCGCGTGACGATCGAGGTGCCCTATCTGCCACTTCCGGTTCACCAGGCCGATGTGCGGTACGCCCACGGGCCCGACTCCGCCGTGCAGCCCGGGGTGCCCGTCGGCGAGACGGTCGCGTTCGACTGGGGTGACAGCGCCATCTACCCGGGAACGACACGGAAGTTCTGGGTGCATGTGCCCGCGCGGTACGACCCCTCGGAGCCCGCGGCGCTGATGGTGTTCCAGGACGGATGGTGGTACCTGGACCCCGAAGGGGAGGTCCGCGGTGCGATCGTTCTGGACAATCTCGTCCACCGCGGTGACATCCCGGTCACCGTCGGCGTGTTCGTCGACCCGGGTGCCTTCCCGGACGGTGCGGATCCCAAGAACCGCAACGCCGAGTACGACGCCTACGACGACCGGTACGTCAGCTTTCTCCTGACCGAGATCATCCCTGAGGTCACCAAGCGCTACTCCATCGCCGACGCCCCCGACCGCTGGGGCATCTGCGGGGGCAGCAGCGGCGGGAACTGCTCCTTCACCGCGGCGTGGCTGCGCCCGGACAAGTTCCGCCGGGTGATCGGGTACCTGTCCAGCTTCGCGCAGATGCCGGGCGGCAACCCGTACCCCGGACTCATCCCACGCGTGCCCCGCAAGCCGCTGCGCATCTTCCTGCAGGCGGGCCATCGCGACCTGCGCTGGAACGAGCCCGAGGCGAACTGGCTCGCCGACAACCTGCGCGTCGCGGCGGCGCTCGCAGAAGCCGGCTACGACTTCCGCCTTGTCCTCGGCGACGGCGGCCACAGCCCCAACCACGGCGGAGTCCTGCTTCCCGATGCCCTGCGCTGGCTCTGGCGGCCGGACGATCATCCGGGCCAACCGGGGGAGAAGAGGCGTGAGTGCCCGAGAGGAACACGCCCGTGACGGACACGACGACCTTCCTGCTCGAACGTCTCCACGCGGCCGGTCTGACCGATGTCGTCGACGTCGAGCCGGCCACCGGCGGCTTCGCCGCAACCGCCGGGCTCGCGCGCCGGGGTGACGGTACGTCGGTTTTCGTCAAGGCGTTCGGCGAGCCGCCGTCGGACGATGCCTTCGCCGCGGAGGCCGAAGGGCTCACCGTGCTGCGCGAGGCCGGCGGCATCGCCACCCCCGAGGTCATCCTCGCGGACCGCAACCTGCTCGTGCTGTCCCGGCTGCGGCCCCGGCCGGCCACGGAGCCCTTCTGGGAGCAGCTCGCGCATACGCTCGCCCACCTGCACTCCACCACCCGGCACGCCCGATTCGGGTGGCACCGGGACAACTGGCTGGGCCGTCGGCGGCAGGTCAACACCTGGCACGACGACGGATTCGAGTTCTTCGCCCGGCACCGCCTGCTGCGCTGGCTCGGCGAGCACCGTGTCCAGGCTGCGCTCGACGCCGCGGACCGGACGGCGCTGGAGCGGCTGTGCGACCGGCTGCCCGAGCTGCTGCCGGAACGGCCCGCGTGCCTGACGCACGGCGACCTGTGGGCGCTGAACGTGATGGCCACCCCCGGCGGACGTCCCGCGCTCATCGACCCGGCCGTGTCCTACACCTGGGCCGAGGTCGACCTGGCTCACCTGTGGACCACGGCGCCGCCGCCCGAGGCACGCGTGTTCTTCGAGCTGTACGCCGAGCTGACCGGGCTGGACCGCGGCTGGCGCGAACGGATGCCGATCCTTCAGCTACGCCAACACCTCGCCGTGATCGCCCAGTTCGATCCCGACTGGGGCGCCGCCGACGTCGTGCGCGCCACGCTCGCCCCGTTCCGGCGCCGAGCCTGATACGGCTCGGCGTTCCCGATGGAGCGCTGTGCCGTATCAGCACAGTTCGAGCGTGAGCAGGGGCTCGGCGAACTCGGGCGCCGGGGCGTCCGGGTCCGCGGCCACCGCCTGTTCCAGCCGGTCGAAGCCGGTCTGCAGCTCGTCGGGGCTGAGCTGGGCGAAGAACGACAGCGTGCGCAGGCGCAGTCGTGCGAGCATCTCGCCGCGGGTGCCCGCGGACGACTCGGTGACCGTGCCGAAGCCGGTGACGCGCCAACCGGCCGACGTGAACAGCGCGATGACTTCGTGCAGCGGTTGGAAGATCGCGGCGTCCGCCTCGTAGCCGCGGCGGAAGTACTCCAGCCACCACGGCCGCGGATGGTGGTCGCTGAAGTTCGTGCGCAGGAGCAGCCGCCCGCCGGTCCTGAGCACCCTGGCCAACTCCCGGACCGCCCGCGGCTTGTCCTGGACGTGATGCCAGGACCAGCCCAGCAGCGCGTAGTCGGCGCTGTCGGACGGCACCGGCATCTCCTCGGCGGTGCCCGGGAGATACCGCACTCCGGGATGCGGGGACCGCGTCTGCGCCACCTCGCGCATACGGTCCGACGGCTCGACGCCGACGACCGGCCCGAACGCTCCTGCCAGCGCGGGAGTGAACCTGCCGGTCCCCGAGCCGACGTCCAGCCCTGCCAGCGGCCGCCGTTCGGGCAACGCCTCCGCGAAGGCGCCGATCCATACCTGCAGTTGCTGCTGGGTGAGTGCGCGGCCGCGTGCGTAATCCTGATGCTGCTCGGTGTCGTAGTCGATCGACCTCATCGTCGCTCCCGTGTCAGTCGGACGAACTGGACGAACCCGAATCGGTCGGAAGCCGCCGCCTAGGACCGCGTCTCGGACCCGATCAGCCTGCGTGCCTGCTCGACCCACCCCGACACGGTCTTGGCGCCGCACTCGTCGGCGACCGTCTGCGCCTCGTCGAGGTGGCGGAAGGCCGTCGGCAGGTCGCCGGTCTCGGCCGCGAGGTAGGCCAGCGCCACCAGGCCCGCCGCCTCACCCGGCCGGAAGCCGATCTCGCGGCGCAGCGTCACCGACTCGGTCAACCGCTCGCGCGCCAGGTCGAGTTGACCCGCGTCCTTGTCGGCGAAGCCGAGGTGGCGGATCGCGTACGACATCGTCATCCGGTCGTCGACGGACTGGGCCAGCGCGTACGACCGCTCGAAGTACGGCCTGCCGGTGATGCCGTCGCCCTTCACCACCTGGTGCCAGCACCCGATCCAGAACAACGCGTCCGCCTCACCGGACACGTCCCCCAGCCGCCGGTACAACTCGGCCGCGCGCTCGAACAGTTCCAGTTCGCGGCCGTCCTCCTCGCGGTCGTTGAGGAAGCGCACGTGCAGCACCTTGCCGCGGGCCATCGACAGCGGTGCCTCGACCGCGTCCAGTTCCTCGTCGGATCGGTTCAGTGCGGACGCGTCCCCACGGAACATCGCCGCTTCGAAGAGCTCTCCCGCGCGTGCGACCCAGTCCTGCTCCTGCATGCCGTAACCCCTCCCCGTCGGACGATGGCCGTGCCGAGGCTAACTCCGTACCGCCGGCGGGTGGTGGGTATTTTCGCCGGTGATACTCAAGTGCCGTAAAATTAAGGAGAGTTGGGGCTGCTCGTGACTCCGTTGGCGGCGCGGGCCAGAACGGCCGCGGTCAGGGATCCCGCCTCGACCGCGTGGCCGGCGGTGCTGGGCAGGCAGCGGTGGTGCTCGCGGCTGAACTCGGTCATGACGACGCCCGCGTGATCGGTCGCGACCTCGTCGAGGGACGCCGGCCAGCCCTGTTCCAGGAGAGCCGTGTGCAGTTCCCGTGACCGCTCGGCGTCCACCACCGGATCGGCGGTGCCGTGCACCAGCCACACCGGTACGGGCGACGGCAGGTCACCGCCTCGCCGGAGGTCGTCGAGCGGAACGGTGCCGGTGGACGGCGCCGCCGATCCGTACGCACCGGCGACACCCACGACGGCGTAAGGCCGCCAGCCGTCGAAGGCCGCGGGACGCACGGCGACGCCCACCGCGGCCTTGCCACCCCGCGACCAGCCGCCGAGCACGATCCTCCCGGGATCCCCGCCGAACTCGGCCACGTGCTGCCGTACGAAGGCCGCCGACTCCCGCAGGTGAGTGCGCCCGCCGTCCGGAGCGTCGGGGCGCCAGTCCGGCACCAGTACGACGACGCCCAGCGCCGCCGCGGCACGGGCGACCGGCGCCAGCACGTCCCGTTCGTCCGGGCCGCGGCCGTGCCAGAGCAGCACCGCGGGCGCGGCATCCGGCGCGTCCGCAGGACGGTGGACGTCCATGGACTTGCCGCTGGGCCCGTAGACGAGCCCCGTGCTGACGACCACCTGCGCACCCATCGCGACTATGCCTTCCGCCAGACCGTCATGTCCGCCGTCAGGAAGCTGATCCCGGGCTTGTCCCACAGGGCCGTCGACTTCACCTGGACGACGAGCAGGGCGATGGCTCCGGAAGGGCCCCGGACGCAGATCTCGCTGCCGGGCGCCACGGCGGCCAGGGGGAGGCGGTGGGTGTCGGCGCCGGAGAGGGCGGAGCGGCACGAGTCGTAGGTGGCGCCCGGCTTGCTGTAGAGCAGGGTCAGGTCGCTGGTGTCGCTCTGCAGCGCGCAGCCGACCTGCTTGCAGTCGAAGCGGATGTCGCCCTTGCGGTTCTTGTGGGCGACCGGCTCTTCGAGGCTGAGCGAGGTCTTCTCGTCGAGCCATTGCTGGGGGTACGGCACGGGGCGCGGGGTCGCGGGCGCGGTGGGGGAGGGGCCCGACGATTCCGTGGACCGGGTGCCGGAGTCGGCGTCCGCGGCCGACGCGGAACCGCCCCCGGCACCGGATCCAGCCCCGGACCCGGACGATCGTGCGGACCCGGACGCTCCAGGACCCGGCGTCGTGGACGTGGCGGTGTGCCGGTAACGCTGCTCCTGCGCCATGCCGTGGAACATCCAGGTCAGCCCGGTCAGCAGCAGCGCGACCGCGACCACGGCGGCGGTCACCAGCGTGGTGCGTCTTCGGCGGGCCGAGCGTTCGCTCGGTGTCGTCGGCCGCCTCTGGAGCTGAGGCTGGGCGAGCAACGGCCGCCCGTGGGCGGGCACCGTCGGCGGTGCCGCGATCGTGTGCGTGCGCGTGGGGTCGGGGACCGGAGCGGGAACCGTCACCTCGGGCCCCGCGACCTCCCGCCACACGGCCGGGCCGCCGCCCGCGTCGGCGTCCCGCCCAAGCCGCTGCCGGCACCACTCGACGATCTCCGCCGGGGTGATGCGCTGCTCGGGTTCGGCGGCCAGGCACCGGGCGACGAGCGGACGCAACTGCTCGGGAAGCAGGGAGAGTTCGGGCTCGGAGTGGACGATGCGATAGAGGACGGTGGCCGAGGGGCCGTCCCCGTACAGCGGTCGGCCCAGGGCCGCGAACGCCGCGGTCTGACCGAGCGCGAACACATCGGTCGCGGCCGTGACCTCACCTGCCGTCGCCTGCTCGGGAGCCATGAACTGGGGCGTGCCGACGGCGGAGCCGGTGGCGGTGTGCCAGCTGGCGTCCGCGGCCAGCGAGATGCCGAAGTCGATCACACGCGGTCCGTCGGCGGCCAGCATCACGTTCGAGGGCTTGAGGTCGCGGTGCACGATGCCCGCGCCGTGGATGGCCTGCAGCGCCTCGGCCACCCCGGCCATCAGCCACAGCACCGCCGGCACCGGCAGCGGTCCGCGCCGGGTGACCGCCTCGGCCAGGGAGGGGCCGGGCACGTAGAGCGTGGCGAGCCAGGGTGGTCTGCCGTCCGCGTCGGCGTCGATCAGTTCGGCGGTGTACGCGCCCCTGACCCGCTGGGCCGCCTTGATCTCGCGGCCGAAGCGCCGCCGGAAGGCCGGGTCGTCGGCCAGCTCCGGCCGTACCACCTTGATCGCTACGGGCCGGCCGCCCTGTGTGTGCGAGAGGTAGACCCGCCCCATGCCACCGGCGCCGAGCCGCGCGGCCAGCCGGTAACCGGCCACCATGGGCGGATCGTCCACCTGCAACGGCTGGAACACCTTGGTGGCATTGTTCATCGGCCCTTGTTCCCCCCTTGTCCCCGTCTCCCCCGACAGGATGACCAACAAGAGCAGACTAAGGGTTGTGGTGTGCCTGGTGATCGGGGTGGGGCGTTACACGGCACCCCGCGCGATCAGGCTCTCCGCGCAGTCCAGGACCGTCTGCCGGGCCGGGCGTGGCTGCCAGCCGAGCAGGGTGCGTGCCTTCTCGGTGCTGTGCCGGTTGCGGCGGCCGAGCGCGGGGGTGATCTCCCGCAGGGACGGGTCGCGGAAGCGGGCCAGCAGGCGGATGACGAAGTCCGGGACCTCGCGGGTGGGCACCCGGCCGCCGTGCTCGCCGAGACCGTCGCGGAGCGTACGCGCCATGTCCGCCATCCACTGGAACTCCCCGGTGGCGAGGAAGCGTTGGCCCGCGGCCGCCGGTGACGTCATCGCCAGGATGTGCACGTCGACGAGGTCGCGCACGTCGACGATCTCCAGGCCGATCCGCGGGATGCCGGCCATCCCGCCGGTGATCATGCGGGCGACGATGCCGACGGAGCCGGTGGTGTCAGCCGTCAGGACCGGCCCGAAGACGGCGCCCGGCAGCACGGTGGCCAGTTCCGTCGGGCCGTCGTAGCTCTCCATGAAGTCCCAGGCCGCACGCTCGGCGAGGGTCTTGGAGCGGCGGTAGGGGATCAGTGTGGGGTCGCTCGGGTCGGTCCACAGCGTCTCGTCGGTGATGCCTTCGGTGGCGTACGAGGACGGGCTCGCGGCGTTCGCCGCCGAGGTCATCACCACGCGCCGTACGCCGGCCGCGGTGGCCGCGCGCAGGACGCGCAGTGTGCCGTCGCGGGCGGTGGCGACCAGCGCGACGGGACCGTCCGAGGAGAGGCCGAGCGGTGAGGCGACGTGCAGGACGTGGTCGACGTCCTTGAGTGCGGCCTCCCAGCCCGCGTCGGCGGTGAGGTCGGCGACCGCGAAGCTCAGGCGGCCGGCGGGGTCGACGGCGCTCGACACGGCCGCGGTGACCGACTGCTCACGGGCCGGCGAGCGGACCGTCGTGCGGACGTCGTAGCCGCGCCGCAGGAGCTCGGCGATCGTCCAGCCGGCGATGTAGCCGCTGCCTCCGGTGACCAGGACGAGTTCGGGCATGGCTGTCCTCCATGGACAGGGATGGGTGTGCCAGAATGAGGGAAACGGAGGGGTCTCCGTTCCGTCTCCCAACGTACCGGAGACCCCTCCGCTTCGCAATCCGAGCCGATCGGCCGCATGCCGCCGACCGCATCGGCGACCCCCGACCGATGGGACGACCCACCCCGTGAACCCGCCACCCTCCGCGAAGCCGACCCGGAAAGACGCGCTCGGCAACCGGGAACGGATCCTGGCCGTCGCCCGGGACGCCCTCGCCGTGTCGGGCTCCACCTCCCTCACCGCGATCGCCAAGCAGGCCGGCGTCGGCATCGGGACGCTCTACCGCCACTTCCCCACGCGCGAGGCCCTCGTGATGGAGATCTACCGTCACGACATCCAGCACCTGATCGACCGCGTGCCCGAGCTGCTGCGCGAGCATCCGCCGCTGGAGGCCCTGCGGTTCTGGTTCGACGAGGTGGCCCACTACGGGCGGCTCAAGTACGGCGTCGCCGAGGTCGTCCACGCGGCCACCAACGACGGCCGCGACGACGAGAACTACGCCCCCTTCGTCCGCGCCATCGCCCTCCTCCTCGAGGCCGGCGCCGCCGACGGCTCCCTCAAGCCCGGCCTCGACCCGGAGGACGTCCTGCTGCAGCTCGGCGTGCTGTGGCGGATCGACCCGGCCCGCGGCGGAGAGGAGCGGGTCCGGCGGATCCTCGTCCTCATCGTGGACGGGCTCAGGGCCGCGCCGGACGCCTGAACCGCCGGGCGGCCGAGCGGATCGACGGCCTCACGCCGGGTACGGCTCGGCCGCCCGGGCCGTCCGCAACGCGCTCGCCCACCAGGCCAGTTGGTCGAGCAGCGTCTTGGCGTAGCCGGCCGCCGCGTCGTCGAGGGGGCGGCCGTCCTGCCAGGTGGTGAAGTAGTTCGGGAAGGCGAGGCCGTCGCGGACGGTCACCGCGTGCAGCTCGGTCAGCACGTTCTCCAGGTGCAGCACGGCGTGCCGGCCGCCCGCCGCGCCGCCGTAGCTGACGAAGGCGACGGGCTTGGCCGTCCACTGGGTGAAGTGCCAGTCGATGGCCGCCTTCAGGGAGGCGGGGTAGCTGTGGTTGTACTCGGGTGTGACCACGACGAAGGCGTCCGCGCCCTCCAGGGCCGACGTCAGGGCCGCCATCCCGGCCGGGCGGGGGTAGGCGTCGCCCGCGTACTTCGGCGACGCGTCGGGCAGGGCCAACGGGATCTCCAGGTCGGCAAGGTCGACGATCGCGACGTCGAACCCCCCGTGTTCGGCGGCCTGTTCGGCCACCCACGAGGACACCACCGGGCCGAACCGGCCGTCCCGGACGCTTCCGACGATGATCACCAGCTTGTGCGTGTTCTTGTCCACGCCCTTCGTGTTCTTGTCCATGTCCACCACCCTCCGGCCGCCCCGCGACCCCAGCCAGACCGTGCTGAGGCTGGCCCCGACAGGGCCACGCTGAGCCGTCCCCGACCGGCGGGCGTCGGCTTAGGCTTCCGGTATGGGAACGCCGCTGGGGGATTTCGTCCGGACCAAGCGCGACAGCATCCAGCCGGAGTCGCTGGGACTGCCGAGCCACGGCCGCCGCCGCTCACCCGGGCTGCGCCGCCAGGACCTCGCCACCCGGGCGGGCATCAGCGTCGAGTACCTGACCCGCCTGGAGCAGGGACGCGACCGCAACCCGTCCGTGGCCGTGGTGAACGCGCTCGCCGACGCGCTCAGCCTCGACGCGGCCGAACGCAACCACCTGCGCTACCTCGCGAAGATCAGCGGCGGTGAATGCGCCGCGTACGCCCAGCCCGCACCGCCGCGCCGCAAGGTGCGGCCCGCCGTCCTGGAGACCCTGCGCCTGCTCGAACCGGGCATCGCCATGGTCACCAACCGGCTCGGCGACGTCCTCGCCCACACCAGCGACTACGAGTCCGTCATGAGCGCCTCCGGACTCCTCGACCGGGAGGACCCGAACCTCACCCGCCACCTGTTCACCGACCCCCGCGCCCGGACGTTCTTCGCCGACTGGGACGAGGTCGCCGACCAGCAGGTCTTCGACCTGTGGCTGGCGCCGTCCGTGGAGAACTCCGAGTGGTTCACCAGCGAGCTCGCGCCCGTCGCCGGGCCCGAGTTCACGCGCCGGCTGAACCGGCATGTGGTCCCGCACCTGGAAGCCCTCCGGATCGTCCATCCATCCGCGGGCGAACTGCGGTTCGACCGTGAGGTCCTCGAACTCACCGCGGACGGGCAGCAGTTGGTGGTGCTGCTGCCGGCGGACGAGCAGACGGCCCGGGCGGTCGGGCAACTCCGCCGTCCTCAGGCCCGGTTGCGGGCGATCTCGTAGAACCCGTGGATCCCGTGGGACGTGCGGAAGAGGACGACCCTCACCACAGGCGGGCCAGGCGCCGGTACGAGTCCAGCAGCGCCCTACGGTCGTACGTGCTCGTCGTCACCAGCACCTCCTGCGCCCCCGTCTCCTTCAGCACCGTCTCCAGCTCGTGCGCGACCTGTTCCTCGGTGCCCGCGACGTGGCCGGCGAGACCGGACTCGTAGAAGCCGCGCTCCTTGTCCGTCATGGCCAGGTCCTCGACGCGCTCGGCGGGCGGGAGGGGCGGGAAGGTGCCGTGGGTGCGGGAGTACGCCATCGACCAGGCCTCCGGGACCAGCAGTCGCCGCGCCTCCTGCGGTGTGGCGGCCACGGCGACCGTGCCGGAGATGACGACGTACGGCTCGCCCGCCCAGGGGGAGGGCCGGAAGTGGGTGCGGTAGTGGTCGATGCCGCGCTGCATCTTCTCGCGGTTGCGCAGGTCGCCGATGACCATGGGCAGGCCCGCGCGGGCGGCGATCGCGGCGCCCTCGCCCATGGCCAGGACGAACGGCGGCACGGTCAGGCCCTCGGCGGGGCGCGCGTGCACCCCCGTCGGCGAGGTTCCGCGGAACCAGCCGAGCAGCCCGTGCAGCTGCGCCTCGAAGTCCTCGGCGTCGTCCTTGTCCCGGCCCAGCGCCTTGCGCACCCCGCCGGTGAACCCGACGGACCGCCCGAGCCCCATGTCGATCCGCCCGGGGAAGAGGGACTCCAGCACCCCGAACTGCTCGGCCACGACGAGGGGTTGGTGATTGGGCAGCATCACGCCGCCGGTGCCGACGCGGATCGAACGCGTCGCCCCGGCGACGGCTGCCGCCAGCACGGTCGGCGCGGACCCGGCGACCCCGGGCACCCCGTGATGCTCCGAGACCCAGACGCGGTGGTAGCCCAGCGCCTCCAGCTCCTGGGCCAGCCCCACGGTGTCCCGCAGCGCCTCCGCATCGGTGTGCCCCTCGCGCGTACGGGAGCGGTCGAGGACGGAGAAGCGGGTCTGGGCGATCACGGAGCTCATACATCCTTCAACACCTGACGGCCCGCAGGATTCCGCACGGGCGCCGACCAGGGTCCCGGCGGGCGGGAGGACCGGTTGCTAGCGTGTACGCGTCACGGTCGGCACGACGTCTGGGAGCAAGCCTGTGAGTGACTGGCCGCTGACCAAGACCTTCCGCAGCGCCTCGGGCGACGTCCGCTGGGACACGCTCGGCGAGCCGGGGCGGGACGCCGTCGTCCTCTGCCACGGCACGCCCTTCTCCTCGTACGTCTGGCGGGCGGTCGCCCGTTCGCTCGCCCGGCGTCACCAGGTGTTCGTCTGGGACATGCCCGGCTACGGCGCCTCGCAGATGACCGCCGGGCAGGACGTCTCCCTGGCCGCCCAGGGCCGGGTCTTCACCGAGCTCCTGGCGCACTGGGGCCTGACGGAACCGCTCGTGGTGGCGCACGACTTCGGCGGCGCCGTGTCCCTGCGCGCCCACCTGCTGCACGGGGCGCGCTACCGGGCCCTCGCGCTCGTCGACCCGGTCGCGCTGATGCCCTGGGGCTCGCCGTTCTTCCGGCTGGTCGGCGCGCACGCCGACGTCTTCGAGCAGCTGCCGCCCGCCCTGCACGGCGCCCTGGTGCGCGAGTACGTCGGCTCGGCGAGCAGCCGCGGCCTGCACCCCGCCGTGCTGGAGCGGCTCGTCGCCCCCTGGCTCGGCGACCCGGGCCAGGCGGCCTTCTACCGGCAGATCGCCCAGGCCGACCAGCGCCACACCAACGAAGTGCAGCACCGCTACGGCGAGATCGGCATCCCCACGCTGGTCTGCTGGGGCCAGGAGGACACCTGGATCCCGCCGGCCAAGGGGCACGAACTCGTCGCCCGCATCCCGGGTGCGCGCCTGGAGCCGATCGCCGGCGCCGGTCACCTCGTCCAGGAGGACGCCCCGGCCGAACTCACCGCCGCGCTGCTGGCCTTCGTCGACCAGCAGGCCGGCTGACCGCTGTCTAGGGTGGCCGTGTGACCGACAGCAGCAAGCGCCCCCTCGCCGTGTTCGACCTGGACAACACGCTCGCCGACACGGCCCACCGGCAGCGGTTCCTGGAGCGCACACCGCGCGACTGGGCCGCGTTCTTCGCCGCCGCACCGGCCGACCCGCCGATCCCCGAGGGCATCGCGCTGGCCCTGGAGAGCGCCAAGGAGTGCGAGGTCGTCTACCTCACCGGCCGGCCCGAGCGCTGCCGCCGCGACACGCTCGGCTGGCTCGCCGCGCAGGGGCTGCCCGAGGGCCGGGTGCACATGCGGCGCAACGACGACCGCAGGCCCGCCCGCCGCACCAAGCTGGAGATCCTGCGCCGCCTCGCCCGCGACCGGGACGTGCGCGTGCTCGTGGACGACGACGAGCTGGTGTGCGACGACGCCGAGCGGGCCGGCTTCCGCGTCGTACGGGCACGCTGGACGGCCCCGTCCGCCGCGCTCAGGACGGCGCAGGAGGGGGAGGGGCGGACCTGAGCCGGGGCAGATGCCTGAGCCGGGGCCGGCCGCCGATCCGTCGGCGGCCGGCCCCTCGGCGTCTCGGTCGTGCGTGCCTCAGCTGTCCTCGTCCAGCCGGAACCCCACCTTCAGACCGACCTGCCAGTGCGCGACCTGCCCCTCCTCGATCTGGCCCCTGACCTGGGTGACCTCGAACCAGTCCAGGTTGCGCAGGGTCTGCGAGGCACGGGCGAGGCCGTTGCGGATGGCCTGGTCGACGCCGTCGGGCGATGTGCCGACGATCTCCGTGACCCGGTAGGTGTGGTTGGACATGCCGGTGCTCCTCTCCGCCGTGACACCTGTGTCACACGTCACTCCACCGTGCCCCAAGGCGCGGCGGAGCGCGACATGTCCGACCGACCGGTGACCGTCAGGGCTTCCGGGCCAGGCCGCCGTGCTCGCCGATGACTTCCGGAGCCGGGTTGTCGGCCTCCGGACGCCACAGCGGGACCGACACGACACCGGGCTCGACGAGCTCCAGACCGTCGAAGTACGCCGTGATCTCGTCGACCGTGCGCAGGTTGTAGGGGACGGCCCCGCTCTCGTTGTAGGCGTCCTGCGCCTGCTCGAAGACCGGGTCGATGCCCCGCGAGCCGTCGTTGATCGACAGGTAGCTGCCCGAGGGCAGCGCGTCCATCAGCCGGGTCACGATGGAGCGCGCGTCCTTGTAGTCGCCGACGTGGCCCAGGATGTTGCTGAGGATCAGCGCCGTGGGGCGGCTGAAGTCCAGCGTCTCGGCCGCGGCGGCCAGGATGCGGTCCGGGTCCGTCACGTCGGCGTCGACGTAGGCCGTCGCCCCCTCGCGCGAGGAGTAGAGCAGCGCGCGGGCGTGGGAGAGGACCATCGGGTCGTTGTCGACGTAGACGATCCGCGCCTCGGGTGCCAGCCGCTGGGCCACCTCGTGCGTGTTGTTGGCGGTCGGCAGGCCCGTCCCGATGTCCAGGAACTGCCGTATCCCGGCCTCATTGATCAGGTAGGTGATGTTGCGTCGCAGGAAGGCGCGGCTGCTGCGGGCGATGGTGACGATGCCGGGGAACACGGCGGTGTACGCGTCTCCGGCCTCCTCGTCGACCGGGTAGTTGTCCTTGCCGCCCAGCCAGTAGTTCCAGATCCGGGCCGAGTGCGGCACCGACGTGTCGATCTTCGAGTGGGCCGCAGGTCCGTGCGTCGTCTCAGGGTCCGTCATGCGTGGCGTCCGTCTTTCAGCCGAGGCGTCGTTGAATGCTTCCACGCATAACCTATTGGCCAACGCCCTCGTCCCATAGACCAGTTCGCCCTGCAATTGCATTTCGCCGGCGGCCGGCGGGGCGATCCGGCTCAGTCCTCGCGCGTCCACGAGCCGAGCACCATCAGCGTCCTGGTGCCGATGACCTTGCCCGAGCCGCGCAGCCGGTCGATGACCTCCTGCAGATGGTTGATGTCGCGCACCCGCATGTGGACCAGGGCGTCCAGGTCACCGGCGATGGTGAACACCGCCTGCACCTCGGGGGTGCGGGTCGTGCTGGCGAGGATGTCCTTGATGCTGGTGGTGCCGGCGTAGCGGAGCTCGGTGAACGCCTCGATGCCCCAGCCGAGTTTGGCGTGGTCGACCTGGACGGTGAAGCCCGTGATGACCCCGGCCTCGCGCATGCGGTCGATCCTGCGCTTCACCGCCGCCACGGACAGGCCGACCTCGGGGGCCATCTCCGAGAACGTGCGCCGCCCGTCCGCCTGGAGCAGACGCAGCAGCCGGTGATCCGTCTCGTCCAGTTCGTACGGCGCCATCGCCACCCCTTCCTCGGCCTGCGGTGACGCAATGGAATCAAGCAAGTCGGCCCCTGTCCATGAGTTCTTTGCGTCTTCGGGGTATTTCGTCTCGCAGGTCTTGCGTCGACCGTCGCCCGGTTGTGTGCTGTGCCCCACTTCTGCTCCCCGGATCCAATGGAGGAACTCGTGAGCGTCCCGGTCGTCTCCTCGTCGCTCGACGCCAAGTACACGGCCGACGACGGGCGTGCCCTGATGTCAGGGGTGCAGGCGCTGGTGCGGCTCACGCTGGAGCAGCGGCGCCTCGACCGGGAGCGGGGCCTGGACACCCGCGTCTTCGTCTCCGGATACCAGGGCTCCCCGCTGGGCGGCGTCGACCTGGAGATGGGCCGCGCGGCACAGTTCCTCGACGAGGCCGGAGTGGTCTTCAAGGCCGGCCTGAACGAGGAACTGGCCGCCACCGCGGTTGGCGGAACCCAGCTGCTCGGGCAGCTGCCGGGAGCCCGCCACGAGGGCGTCACCGGGTTCTGGTACGGCAAGAACCCCGGCCTGGACCGGGCCGCGGACGCCATCCGGCATGCGACGATGGCCGGCACCGCGCCGCTCGGCGGGGCGGTCGCCTGGATCGGGGACGACCCGGACTGCAAGTCCTCCACGCTGCCCAGCTCGTGCGAGGCGATGTGCCAGAGCCTCTACCTGCCGCTGCTCGCGCCCGGATCGGTGCGCGAACTCATCGACTACGGCCTGCACGCCGTCGCCCTGTCCCGGGCCGCGGGCCTCTGGACCGCCCTGAAGATCGTCTCCGACGTCGCGGACTCCTCGGCGACCGTCGACCTGGGCGACCTCGGCCGCGACGTTCCCGTGCCCGAACGCCGCCCGGCCGGCAAGCCGCCCGTGCTGGTCGGGCCCGCCGCGCTGGACGCCGAACAGGACCTGCTGACCCGCCGGCTGGACATCGCCCGCGCCTACGCCCGCGAGCACCGCCTCAACCGCGTCGTCGCCTCCGCCCGCCGGGCGACGCTCGGCATCCTCGCCTCCGGAACCACCTTCGCCGTGGTGCGCCGGGCGCTGAGCGATCTCGGCATCGACGAGGCCGAGACGGAGCGGCTCGGCATCCGCCTCATCGCGCTGGGCATGCCCTACCCGCTGGACGGCGACCACCTGGCGGAGCTGACCGAGGGCCTGGAGCGCCTGCTGGTCGTGGAGGACAAGACCGACTTCCTGGAGGGCCACCTCAAGCAGGCCCTCTACGGCCGGCCCGGCGCACCGGCCGTCCTCGGCCGCCGCGACGCGAGCGGCCGTACGCTGCTGCCGGTCCGCGGCACCCTCAAGGCCGACGAGGTGGCCCGGGCGATGGCCCGCGTCATCGGCGCCGAACGCCTGCCGGGCCGGGCCGCGGCGCTCGTGGGGCAGCCGCGCCCGTCAGGGCTGCGCATGCTGCCGCTCGTCGCCGCCCGCACCCCGTTCTTCTGCTCCGGCTGCCCGCACAACCTCTCCACCCGTACCACCGAGGACACCCTGGTCGGCGTCGGGATCGGCTGCCACGCCATGGTCGCCCTCGACGGCAGCGGCATGCGCGGCCACCAGATCGGCGTGACGCAGATGGGCGGTGAGGGCGCGCAGTGGTTCGGCCTGGCCCCCTTCACCGACGACCGGCACTTCGTGCAGAACCTCGGCGACGGCACCTTCCACCACTCCGGCTCGCTCGCCGTGCGCGCCGCCGTCGCGGCCGGCGTGACCATGACCTACAAGCTCCTCTACAACGAGGCCGTCGCCATGACCGGCGGGCAGAGCGTCGAAGGGCGCCTCGACGTCGTCGCGCTCACCCGGCTCCTCGCCCTGGAGGGCGTGCGGCGGATCGTCATCACGACGCCCGAGCCGCGCACCTACCGCGGGACCCGCCTCGACGTGCGGGCCAGTGTGCGCCATCGCGACGACCTCGCCGACGTGGAACGCGAACTGGCCGCCGTCAAGGGCGTCACGGTGCTGATCCACGACGACCGCTGCGCCGCCGAGGAGCGCCGGATGCGCAAGCGCGGCCTGCTGCCGACGCCGGCCGAGAAGGTCGTGGTCAACGAGCGGGTCTGCGAGGGCTGCGGCGACTGCGCCGAGCAGTCCACCTGCCTCTCGGTGCAGCCCGTCGAGACCGAGTTCGGCAGCAAGACCCGTATCCACCAGCCGTCCTGCAACTCCGACCTGAGCTGTCTGAAGGGCGACTGCCCCTCCTTCCTGCTGGTCGAACCGGGCACCTCGGCCGGCTCCGCACCCGCCCGGCTGCCCGAACCGCCCGCCTCCCTGGCCGAGCCGGAGCGCCGCTTCACCGACCACGAGATCGTCCTGCGCATGCCCGGCATCGGCGGCACCGGCGTCGTCACCGTCTCCCAGATCCTGCAGATGGCAGCCCACCTGGACGGACTGTACGCCGCGGGCCTGGACCAGACAGGGCTGGCGCAGAAGGGCGGCCCCGTCGTCAGCGACGTCCGCATCGGCAAGGACCCCGTCGACGGCGCGGTGCGCGCCTCAGGCACCGGCGTCGACGTCCTCATCGGCTACGACCTGCTCGGCGCCGCGTCCGACCCCACCCTGACCGCATGCTCGCCCGAGCGGACGGTCGCCGTCGTCAACACGGCCGTCGTGCCCACCGCCACCATGATCACCCGGCAGGTCGCCGTGCCCGGCGGTCCGCAGGACGCACTCGACAAGATCGCGTCGGCGACCCGTTCCGAGGCGCTGCTCCCGCTGGACGCCCAGGGTCTGGCGGAGCGGCTCTTCGGCGACCACATGCCGGCCAACATGCTGCTGCTCGGCGCGGCCTACCAGCACGGCTGCCTGCCCGTCGGGGCGGCGGCGGTGGAACGCGCCATCGAGCTCAACGGCGCCTCCGTGGCGAAGAACCTGGCCGCCTTCCGCTGGGGACGCACGGCGGTGCTGGACCCCGAGGCCGTACGGCGGGCCGCCGCCCCGCAGGAACAGGCCCCGCGCAGCACCACCTTGGAGGAGGCGGTCGCCCTCCGCGCCGACGACCTCACCGACTACCAGAACGGCGCCTACGCGGACCGCTACCGTCAGGCGGTCGAGGCCGTCACCCGCCGCGCCACCGAGCGCGCGGGGGAGGGCGACGCCCGGCGGATCGCGCACGCCTTCGCCACCTCACTGCACCAGCTGATGGCGTACAAGGACGAGTACGAGGTGGCCCGCCTGCACCTCGACCCGGCCGAACAGGCCCGTATCCGGGCCGAGTTCGGCACGGACGCCAAGGTCTCCGTCATGCTGCACCCGCCCGTCCTGCGCGCCCTGGGCATGAACCGCAAGATCCGCCTGCGCCGCACCAGCGGTCCCGCCTTCCGTGCCCTGCGGGCCGCCCGCCGGCTGCGCGGCACCCCGCTGGACCCCTTCGCGCTCGCGGCAGTGCGCCGTACGGAACGCGGCCTGGTCACGCAGTACCAGCAGCTGATGCGCGAGGCCCTGGACCGGCTCACCCCGGACAACGCCGACACGGTCGTGCGCATCGCCGAACTCCCGCAGTCCATCCGGGGTTACGAGGACATCAAGATGGCGCGGGTGGAGGAGTACCGCGAGCAGGCCCGCGAGGCGCTGCGTGCGCTGGACAGTTGAGCGCGCGATGTCGAAGCCGTACCGCCGGGGCTTCTCATTTCAGTTGTTGCGCAAGCGTGGGAACCGCGGTGGCCGGATCCGGCGTTGAAACCCAGTGACCCTACAGTCGGCCCGCGATCGGAAGGAATGAACCGTGGGAGTTTCCCTGGGCAAGGGCGGCAACGTGTCGCTGAGCAAGGAAGCGCCGGGGCTGAGCGCGGTGTTGATCGGTCTGGGATGGGACGTGCGCACCACCACCGGCGCGGACTACGACCTGGACGCCTCCGCGCTGCTGCTCAACGCCTCCGGCCGGGTCGCCTCGGACCAGCACTTCGTCTTCTACAACAACCTCCGCAGCCCGGACGGTTCGGTGGAGCACACCGGCGACAACCTCACCGGTGAGGGCGAGGGCGACGACGAGAGCATCAAGGTCAACCTCGCGGGCGTGCCGGGCGACATCGACCGGATCGTGTTCCCGGTCTCCATCCACGATGCGGACGCGCGGGGCCAGAGCTTCGGCCAGGTCCGCAACGCCTTCATCCGGGTGGTGAACCAGGCCAACAGCCAGGAGATCGCCCGCTACGACCTCTCCGAGGACGCCTCGACCGAGACCGCGATGGTCTTCGGGGAGCTGTACCGGCACAGCGGCGAGTGGAAGTTCCGTGCGGTGGGCCAGGGCTACGCGTCGGGCCTGGCCGGCATCGCGTCGGACTTCGGGGTCAACGTCTGACCGCCGCGCGCACCGCGCGTGGGACGCGCTCCGGCATGAGGTGAGGACGGCCGGCGCACCGCGGTGCGCCGGCCGTCCTCCGTTCTCCGGACGGCGCCCCCGGTCGCCTTCCTCCACCTGCGTGGCTTTCGCACCCCCTTGACTCAGGCATTGGTCCATACCAAAATCCCGGACGACCCGTGCGAGCCCCTGCGCTCGTCCCCCCACGTCGGGCCCTTTCCCCTGTCCGTCAGACAGAACAGGACCCCTCGTGAGACGTCGTCGCCTCCTCGCCCTCTCCTCCGTCGGACTCGTCGGCGCCTGCGGGCTCGAACCCGGCGGAAGCAGCAGACGTACCGTCACGGCGTGGCTGATGAAGGACAGCGCCTCGCCGAGCTTCCTGCGACGGTTCACCGCGGCGTTCGAGCGCGACAACCCGAACCTGCGGCTGAACGTCCGCATCCAGCAGTGGACCGGCATCGGCCCCAAGGTGCAGGCCGCTCTGGACGCCGACTCCGGCGAGGGACCCGACGTCATCGAGGTCGGCAACACCCAGGTGCCGCAGTACGTGGAGGGAGGCAGGCTGCTCGACCTGACCCTGGAGTCGTCGCTGCGCTGGGGCAGCGAGAGCTGGCTGCCCGGCCTCGCCGAGCCGGGACAGTTCCTCTCCCACCAGTACGGCATTCCCTGGTACGCGGCCAACCGGGTCGTCGTCTACCGCAAGGACCTGTTCGCGCAGGCCGGCATCAAGACCGCGCCCCGCACCCGGGAGCAGTGGCTGGATGCCACGGAGAAGCTCAACTCCGGTGGCAACCAGGGCATCTACCTCGCCGGGCAGGACTGGTACACACTCGCCGGGTTCATCTGGGACGAGGGCGGGGAACTGGCCGACGACGGTGACGGCGAGGGCTGGCGCGGCACCCTGGACACCGCAGCGGCCCTACGCGGCATGGACTTCTACCGCCATCTGCAGGCCCTCGGCGACGGGCCGGCCGGCGCCGACGAGGAACACCCGCCGCAGGCAGGCGTGTTCGCCAAGGGCCACGTCGCCCAGATCGTCGCGGTGCCGGGCCTCGCCCGCACCGTCGTCCAGCAGAACCCGGGCCTGAAGGGCAAGTTGGGCTTCTTCCCGGTGCCCGGTCCGACAGCCGCCCACCCCGGCGCCGTCTTCACCGGTGGCTCCGACCTCGTCATCCCGAACAACACCCGCCAGCACGACGGCGCCGTGGCCGTCGTCGCCGCGCTCACCAGCGCCAAGTGGGACACGGACCTGGCCCGCACCATGAACTACGTCCCCAACAAGAGGAACCTCGCCCGGCATGTCGCCGGCGAGGAGGGCGTCGCGGCCATGGCCGCCGGGGCGGCACAGGGCCGGGCCACGCCCAGCACGCCCCAGTGGGGCGCGGTCGAGGCGGACAACCCGATCAAGGCGTACATGACCCGGGTGCTCACGGGAGCCGACCCGGCGACGGAGGCCCGCCGGGCCTCCCGGCGCATCACGGACGTACTCAACAGACTGAACTGAGCCTCGTACTTGCTTGGTTGACCCCCCCGCAGGCGCCTGTCCGGAGGCCGAGGTGCTGCGGGTTCAGACCGCGGGGATCACGAGGGTGCCACCGCACGCCCCGTCTGCGGGGAGATCATGCCGGCGCACAGGTTCCTGGCGGCAAGGCCCTGCGCGATACGCGGGATCGCCGCGACCGTGTTGGCGGGCCAGTCGTGCATCAGGATGATCTGGCCGTTGGTGAGCCGGCCGGCGGCCGCGACGATCGCGTCGGTGCTCGCGCCGTTCCAGTCCTGCGAGTCCACGTCCCAGATGATCTCCCTGAGGCCGTACTTGGACTCGACCGACTTCACCGTCGCGTTGGTCTCGCCGTAGGGCGGGCGGAACAGCCGGGGCGTGCCGCCGCCCGCGGACGCGACGGCCTGCTGGGTGCGGGAGATCTCCGAGTCGATCTGGGCCTGGGCGAGTTGGGTCAGATGCGGGTGGGTGTAGCTGTGGTTGCTGACCCACATGCCGGCCGCGACCTGGGCCCTGACCTGGGCCGGGTAGGCGGCGGCGTACTGCCCCTCGTTGAACATCGTGGCCCGCAGGCCGTTCTGCCTGAGCGCGTTGAGCAGATTGGCCGTGTTGCCGGACGGGCCGTCGTCGAAGGTGAGTCCGACGTAGCCGGTGCAGGTGGCGGCCTGCGCGGGGGCGGCGTGGAGGGTGAGGGTGCCGGCGGCGACAAGGGCGACGGCGGCGCCGAGCCTGGTGGTGAGGCTCATCCCGACACCGTGATGTTGGAGCTGCCGCTGCTCTGGTAGCCCTCGGTCGCGAGGATCATGTAGTACTTGAAGCTGCCGAGCGGCATGCCGGCGCGGCCCCAGGCGTCGAAGTGGTTGCCGGTGGTGATGGTGCCGCCGGTCCGCTTCGACTGGCGCACGCTCCAGTACTGGTTGAAGGTCTTGGTGCCTTCGACGGACGGGGCGTTGTACCGCGTCGTCATGTAGATGTCGTACGTGCCGCCGTCGCTGGTGACCGTGCCCTTGTACGTTCCCGTGGGCCGGTAGGTGCCCCAGTTGTCGACGATGTAGTACTCGACGAGCGGGTTCGACGTCCAGCCGTACAGCGACAGGTAGCCGTTGCCGGACGGGCTGAAGCTGCCGGAGTAGCTGACGTTGCGGCGAGCACCGGTGCTCCAGCCCTTGCCGCAGACGAAGTTGCCGGTGTTCCGCCAACTGGTGCTGTAGTTGCCGCCGTTGCCCAGCGTCATGGAGACGGTGTTCTGCGCGTCCGTCCAGAACGAGTAGTAGAAGCCGTTGTTGGTGCCGGTCTGGTTGGTGGTGATGACGGTGGCGGCCCGGGCGGTACCGGGCACCGCCAGCGCGGCGGCCGTCCCCAACAACAGACCGCAGGCTGCCCTGCGGCTCAGCGGGTGTGCGGGTGTGGCGTCCATGTGGGGGTTTCCTCCTCGTGCATCGAGGCCGGGTTTCGGTCCGCCAGTTTTGGCCTGTCCCCGTCAAGCGTCAATAGTTTCGGTGAGAACTCGAAACATTCGAGGGCGATTGAGCATGCCATTTTGGCCAATAGATCGCGTGGAGGCAGCGGCAACGTCAAGATCAAATTACGAATGTTTCGGAACTCTTCCGAAGCGACTTACGCGTCAGTGCCCGCCGAAGCTCGGTCTCGCTGTGAGGCGGTGAAACGAGTGGAGAGGTGGAGCCGGCTCGGCATACCGTGACCTGCATGGTTGACGAGTGCTTCGGGCATCCGCGGCTCGCCGCGGTCTACGACCAGCTCGACCCCGATCGCGGCGACCTCGTGGCGTACGTCGACATGGTGGACGAGTTCGAAGCACGTCGAGTGCTGGACATCGGGTGCGGGACAGGGGTGTTCGCCCTCCTCCTGGCTGACCGCGGAATCGACGTGATCGGGATCGACCCTGCCGGTGCGTCGATCGACGTAGCCAAGGGCAAGCCGGGCGGTGAGCGGGTCCGGTGGATCTGCGGGGACATGTCGACGCTCCCGCCGTTGCAGGTCGACCTCGCGACCATGACGGCGAACGTCGCTCAGGCGATCGCGGATCCGACGGCCTGGCAGGACACCCTGCGCGGAGCCTACGAGTCACTACGGCCAGACGGACGCCTCGTCTTCGAGACGCGGGATCCGGCGAGTCGTGCCTGGGAGGAGTGGAACCGGGAGGACTCGTACCGCGTGACAGAGATTCCCGGCGTGGGCGCAGTCGGGACCTGGGTCGAACTGACCGACCTGAGCCGGCCCCTGGTGACGTTCAGATGGACCTACACCTTCGCCGCGGACGGCCAAGTGCTGACGTCGGATTCGACGTTGCGTTTCCGCGCGCGTGAGGAGATCGAAGCGGACCTGGGCGCGCATGGGTTCGTGGTCGACGATGTGCGCGATGCTCCGGACCGGCCGGGCCGAGAGTTCGTCTTCCTCGCGCGGCGTCCGGAGGCAGAGACCTCGGTGCGCTGACACACAGCGATGGGGCAGGCGCCGGATGTGGCGCCTGCCCCAATCCTGCTGTCGCGGACTATCGCGCCACACTGAGGGACAACGCGAACCGGCCTTCCTCGTCCGTCCACCAGTGGGTCAAGTCCAGGCCCGCGGTGGAGAGTTCGGAGCGGACGCCCTCCCGGCGGAACTTTGCCGAGATTTCCGTGCGGAGTTCCTCGTCCTCGGTGAAGTCGACCGCGAGGTCCAGCGCGTGGATCTTCACCGTCTGCGCCGTGCGGGAGCGCAGGCGCATTTCGATCCACTCGTTGTGGGAGTCCCACAGGGCGACGTGCTCGAAGGCGTCCGGGTCGAAGTCGGCGCGCAGTTCGCGGTTGACGACGGTCAGGACGTTCTTGTTGAAGGCGGCCGTCACGCCCGCCGCGTCGTCGTAGGCGCGGACCAGGACCTTCTCGTCCTTGACCAGGTCCGTGCCGAGGAGCAGCGCGTCGCCGGGGGAGAGGAGGGAGCGGACCGCCGTGTAGAAGGCGGCCCGTTCGGCCGGGAGCAGGTTGCCGATCGTGCCGCCGAGGAAGGCGATCAGCCGGGGGCCGGGCGTGTCCGGGAGGGTCAGGCCGGCGGTGAAGTCGGCGATCAGGGCGTGGACCTGGAGGCCCGGACGTTCGGCGACCAGCGCCTCGCCCGCCTGCCTGAGCGCGCTCTCGCTGACGTCGACCGGGATGTAGGTGTCCAGGCCGGTGTGTGCGTCGAGCAGGTGCCTGGTCTTCTCGGAGGAACCCGAGCCGAGCTCGATCAGCGTGCGGGCGCCCGTCGCCGCGGCGATCTCGCCGGAGCGGGCGATGAGGATCTCCCGCTCCGCACGCGTGGGGTAGTACTCGGGCAACTCGGTGATCTGCTCGAACAGATCGCTGCCCGCGGCGTCGTAGAACCATTTCGGCGGCAGCGTCTTGGGCGTGCCGGTCAGGCCCTGCTGGACGTCGGCGCGCAGGGCGGCGTCGGTGGCGTCCTCGGGCAGGGTGCGGGTGAGAAGGAACGGACTCACGTACAAGGCTCCTTCGGCAGTGCGGGGGCCGAGGCGTCGCTCGGCTCCTTGAGAGGGGTGAGCAGCACGTCCGTGCGGCTCGCCGCGAGCAGGGTGCGGTCGGGGACCTCCTGCCAGTGCGGATCGTCGTCGTAGGGCTCGGACGCCACGACGGTGCTGCGACCGGGCCGGGACAGGTACCAGAGGGTGTCGCCCCAGGTGGTCGCGGTGATCGTCTCGCCGTTGGTGAGCAGCAGGTTGAGCCGGGACCCGGGGGCCGCCTCGGCGACCTCCAGGACCGTGTCGGCGAGCGCCTGCCCCTCGTCGTCGCCGTTGCGCAGCCGCGCCAGGACCAGCGCCCAGACGAGCGCCGAGTCGTTGCGGGCCTCCAGCGACAGCACGTCGACGGCGGGCAGGGCGGAGACGAGCGGGGCGAGCGAACCCGGCCAGCCCTTCACCGCCCCGTTGTGGCTGAACAGCCACGGCCCGGCGGCGTACGGCGCCGCCGCGGCCTCCGCGTCCGCCCCGGACAGGGTGGCATCCCGTACTGCGGCCAGTACGGCGCCCGAGCGGACGACACGGGCCAGGTCGGCGAAGGACAGGTCGGCCCAGATGGGCCCGGCGCGGCGGTAGCGGGCCGGCACCGGGTCATCCTCGGCGTACCAACCCACCCCGAAACCATCGGCGTTGACCGTCCCGTGGCGCTGATGCCGGGGCGCCCAGGACTGCCGGTACAGGGCGTGCGCGGGCTGCACGAGAACGCTGCCGAGCGGCTCCTGCGGCCCCAGATAGGCGAGGTGACGGCACATCAGGTGTCTCCCGCGGAGCGTGCGGTGCGGAACCCGGAGAAGATCTGCCGCCGGATCGGGTAGTCCCAGTTGCGGAACGTACCCCGGCAGGCCACCTGGTCCACGGCGAACGAACCGCCGCGCAGCACCTTGTAGTCCGGCCCGAAGAACACCTCCGAGTACTCCTTGTACGGGAAGGCCTCGAAGCCCGGGTACGGCGCCAGGTCGCTCGACGTCCACTCCCACACGTCGCCGATCAACTGCCGTACGCCCAGCGGGGACTCGCCCTGCGGGTAGCTGCCGGCCGGAGCGGGGCGCAGATGCCGCTGACCGAGGTTGGCGTGCTCGGGCCGCGGGTCGTCGTCGCCCCACGGGTAGCGCGTCGAGCGGCCGGTCGCCGGGTCGTGCCGGGCGGCCTTCTCCCACTCGGCCTCGGTGGGCAGCCGGCGCCCGGCCCAGCGGGCGTAGGCGTCCGCCTCGTACCAGCACACGTGCAGCACCGGCTCGTCGGCCGGCACCACCTCGGTGACGCCGAAGCGGCGGCGCAGCCACTGCTTGCCGTCGCGGTGCCAGAACAGCGGCGCCCGGATCCGGTGCTTGCGGATGTGTGCCCAGCCCTCGGGCGTCCACCAGCGTTCGCTGTCGTAGCCGCCGTCCTCGATGAACGCCTGGTAGGCGCCGTTGGTCACCGGCGTGGTGTCGATGTGGAACGACGCCACCTCGCGCCGGTGCGCCGGGCGTTCGTTGTCCAGCGCCCACGGCTCGGTGGAGGTGCCCATGGTGAACGGGCCGCCGGGCACGAGGACCTCGGCCGGACCGGTGAACAGCGGGACGGGGTCGGGGTCGGGGGCGGTCAGGGCCTGCGGGCCCTTGCGGAGCTGATGGGTGATCAGCATCGTCTCGTCGTGCTGCTGTTCGTGCTGCGCGATCATCCCGAAGGCGAAACCCGCCTCGGTCAGCCGCGTCCCGTGGAAGGCGGCGCCCTCCAGCACGTCCATCACACGGCCGCGCACCTCGGCCGCGTACGTACGCGCCTCGGCGGGCGGCAGCAGCGGCAGCGAGGGCCGTTCGGAGCGCGGGTGCTCGAAGGCGTCGTAGAGGCCGTCGATCTCGGGCCGCATCGCCTCCCGTCCCGCGACCGCCCGCAGGAGCCACAGCTCCTCCTGGTTGCCGATGTGCGCCAGGTCCCACACCAGCGGCGACATCAGCGGGGAGTGCTGGGCGGTCAGGTCGGGCTCCTCGACGCAGCTGGTCAGGAGCGTGGTGCGGTCACGCGCGGTGACAAGGGTGGTCAGCGCCCGCTCGCGGAGCGTCTCCGCGTCGATGAACGACTCCTCCGTCGCGGATTCGTCGATGACGGGGGCGTCGATGGCGGGGTCGGTCATGTGCGGATGTCCTTCCCGTGCGGGCGCCGGTCCGTGCCGCGCACCCGGTCCAGCAGATCGTCGGCCGGGCTGCGGCCCTGGATGACATAGCGGTCGAGGTACGCCGCCACGGCGTCCGTGACCTCGGTGGTGGCGCCGATCCTGGGCAGGGCCTCCAGCGCCGCGGCGAAGCAGGTGATCGCCGCCTCGTGCAGTTCCGGGTCGGCCAGTCCGTGGCGGGCGGCGTCGATCCACAGGGGGTTGTGCGGCGCCGGCAGCCCGAGAGCCCGCTCCGCCAGCGGCTTCACCGTGCGGTACGCGGTCTCGGCCGCCTCCGGATCGTCGAAGAGCGCCGCCGTCACGGCGAGCGGGACGATCCACCCGTCCTCGCCCGGCTGCGCGTCGATCATGCGCAGCTCCAGGAACCCACGCGGTCTGACCGGCGGGAACAGGGTCGTGATGTGGTAGTCGAGATCCTCCCGGGTCGGCGGCCTGGGCGCCCCGGAATCGGCCCAGTCCCGGAAGGTCAGCCCCTCCGGTACGTCCCAGGGCCCGTCGGCCTGGCGGACGCACATCACCGGCGCGTCCAGGACGTGCCGGGCCCAGGCCCGGCGCGGATCACCGTCCAGCGGGGGCGCGCCCGCGCGGCCGGGGCCGATCTCCAGCCACAGCAGCTGCCGGGTGGAGCGCCAGCCCGTGGGCTGCCGGCCGGCGAGCGGGGAGTTGGCGAAGGCGGCCACCAGGACCGCTCCCAGCTGGTGCGCCAGCCACCAGCGCCGCCCGTGGCCGAGGGGGCCGGGCTCCTCGTATCCGCAGTCCAGGCCGATCTGGACCGAGGCCGAGGTGCACATCATGCGACGGCCGGCCGGTCCGGTCCGGTCGAGACAGGCCTCCAGCGCGTCGTACCGCGGTTCGTGCAGGAACCGGCGGGGTGCGTGCCATGGGTCGTGGCCGATGCCGACGAGGCCGAGTCCCTGCCCGGTGAGGACCGAGCGGACGGCGTCGAGGTCGGCGGAGACGGTGCGGATGCACTCCATCAGGGAGGCGGCGGGCGGCGAGCTGAGCTCCAGCTGACCGCCGGGCTCTATGGTGAGCGCCGACCTCAGAGGTACGTTCCGCAGAGCGGCGTAGGCCGCTTCGAGTCGTTCGGTTGTGACGGGGAGCTGCGGTGTGCGCAGCTCGTGGACGAGCCATTCCACTTCCACGCCGACGGTGCGGGGTGGGCCGGTCTTGAAACAGATGCCCCGGACCAGTGCCTCCACCTCGGGTGGGGTGAGGGCGGTGCGGGGCTCCGTACAGTCGGGCGCCGGATGAGTACTCGGCGTATCGGACATGCCAGGAACCTCCTGAGATTCGAGCGTGCCACCGCGCCGGGCCGTCAGGCGCCCGGACGGCAGCACTCGTCCCACCCAAGACCCTCACGCCCAATCGCACAAGGGTGCGTATTCGTACGTTCCGGCTCGGTAATCTCCTCGTTCCACACGTTCGCCAGGGCTTTCCCGGCCGTTCGCGCACCCGGAAACTCTGTTGCACGGCATGTCCAGCATCGCCCAGGATCGGTCCATGAGCACGACGGGGGAGAACGCGCGGCGCGCGTGCACGGCGCTCACGGGGGTGGCGCCATGAGCGCGCGCCTGCGCGGCATGGCGCAGCAGACGGAGCAGATCGTGGCCGCGGGGGCCTATCGGACCGCCGACGGACGCGAGGTCTCCGTTGCGCAGGCCGTAGAGGCGGCGCGGGCGGGGACGCGGATGTACGGGCCGGGTCCGGTGGCGGTGCCTTCGGCGGTGGGTGCCGAGACGGCCTTCGAGGTCACGGGTGAGAGCAGCCTGGAGGCCGCGCGCCGGCTCGGCGGCGAGGTCGCGGTGCTCAACTTCGCCTCGGCCCGCAACCCCGGCGGCGGCTACCTCAACGGCGCCCAGGCGCAGGAGGAGGCCCTGTGCCGCGCCTCCGCGCTGTACACGTGCCTGGTCGAGGTCCGGCAGTTCTACGACCATCACCGCACCCACCGCGACCCGTTCTACACCGACCGTGTCATCCACTCACCGGCCGTGCCCGTCTTCCGCGACGACCGCGGCGGTCTGCTCGACGAGCCGTACACCGCGGGCTTCCTGACCTCGGCGGCTCCGAACGCGGGCGTGATCAGGCGTACGGCACCGGAGCGCGCGGGAGAGCTGCCGCAGGCCCTGGCCGTGCGTGCCGAACGGGTGCTGGAGGCGGCCGCGGCCCACGGCTACCGCCGGCTGGTACTGGGGGCCTGGGGCTGCGGGGTGTTCCAGAACGATCCGGCGCAGGTGGCGGGCGCGTTCCGCGAACTGCTCGGACCCGGCGGCCGCTTCGCCGGCACCTTCGAGCAGGTGACGTTCGGGATTCTGGACCGTACGGCGGGCAACGTGGTGCGCGGGGCGTTCGCGCGGGCGTTTCCGGAGCGGCTGCTTCAGCCGTAGCGCCGTGGAGAGGTGGGCGGGGGCCGGGGCCCGTGTGGTGAGGCCCCCGCAGACGGGGGATGCGGCGGGGGCCTCGCCCAGGTAGACGGACGAATGGGGCGATGAGTTCCTGGCCGGGGCCGGGTTTCTGACCGGCGCCACGACTTTGTTCAGCGGGCGCGGCCGATCCGCATGCCGGGGCGGCGGCGGTGGACGGTCAGGTAGGCGAGGCCGTCGTCACCCGCGGTGATGCTGCGGGTGGAGCCGTGGGGGAGCCAGACCAGGACGCCGGGGGTGAGGGGCTGTGGCTCGTCCTGGTCCGGGGTTCCGAGCGCGCCGTCGCCCGAGACGACGAGCAGCAGCACGTCCAGGTCCGGTTCCGCGTGCGGGGCGACATGGCGACCGGAGGTCAACCGGACCAGATTGGCGTCGAGTTGGCGCCCGCTCTCGGTGAGCTTCCACGCCACGGCGGCCTCGGACGATGCCGCGGCGGCCAGGGTGGCGGTGTCGCAGAGGATGCGCGCGGTCGGCTCGTCCGGCGCTTCGCCGCCCGCTGTCTCGGCGCTGGTCATCGGCTGCCCCTTCCCTCCTGCTCGCTCGTCTCACAGCTTGCCGTAGAATTATTACAGGTACTGCTTGGAGAAAATGTTCCCAGGTGGGACCGCTGGTGGGACAACAGGCGGGATGGGAGAGGGGCGTCGGCATGTCTCCTGCGCGTGAGCGCATCGGTTCGCGCCGCCGCGAGGTCCTCGATGTGCTGCGTACGGTTTCGGGGCCGCTCGGTGTCGCGGAGGTGGCCGAGCGTCTCGGTGTCCATCCCAACACCGTGCGGTTCCATTTGGAGGCGCTGGTCGGGGAGGGGCTCGTAGAGCCCGAGGGGCTGGAGCCCTCCGGGCCGGGCCGCCCGCGGACGGTCTACGCGCCGCGCGCGGGCATGGACCGGGGTGGAACCCGGCGCTATCAGATGCTCGCGCAGGCGCTGCTCGGTCAGCTGGCGAGCGCGGGACCTGACGCGCGGTTCACGGTCGTGGAGGCGGGGGAGGCCTGGGGTCGCTCGCTCGCCGGTCAGTCTCCGCTGCCGTCCGGGAAGGCCGGGAAGGCCGGGAAGGCCGGGCAGGCCGGGCAGGACGGGCAGTCGGCGCATTCCGGGCGGGCCGATGCCGGCGAGGCTGCCGCCAGGCTCGTAGGACTGCTGGACGACCTCGGCTTCGACCCGGCCGTCTCAACGAGCGAGGGTGCGGGCGGCGAGACGCCGTCGCTGATCCGGCTACGGCACTGTCCCTTCCTCGAACTCGCCGAGGAGCAAGGGCAGTTGGTGTGCCCGCTGCATCTGTCCCTGATGCAGGGGGCGTTGGCCGAGATGCGCGCCCCGCTCACGGTGACCGACCTCGAACCGTTCGCCGAACCCGACGCGTGTCTGGCCCACTTGGCGCCCACGCGGAAGTAGACCGACGTCGACGAAGCAGACGGAAGCAGACGGCAGAAGGGCGTTCTCGATGTACCCCACATGGGCCGCGGCGGCGGTCGCGATGACGTTCGTGTGGCTCGGCATGGTGCTGGCGATCTCCTTCCTGGAGGCACCGCTGAAGTTCCGTGCCCCCGGCGTGACCATCCCTCTCGGGCTGGGGATCGGGCGGCTGGTCTTCCGGGCGCTGAACCTCGTCGAGGCCGTGCTCGCCGCGGCGATCGTCGTGACCGTCGCCGTCGGGGATGCGTCGACGGTGGTCGTGGCACCGGCCGTCGCCACGGTGGTCCTCCTCCTCGCGCAGCTGCTCGTGGTGCGCCCGCGCCTGAACCGCAGGTCGGACCGGATCCTGGCGGGCGAGGACCTGCCCCGCTCGCACGAGCACTTCTTTTACGTCGGCCTGGAGTCGGCGAAGGTCGCGGCGCTGATCGCGCTGGGCGTGGGGCTGCTTACCATCGGCTGACGCACCGAATCCGGTGAGCCGAGAGCGAGGGGGCCCGAATGCCGGGGCTGATCATCTTCCTGAACGGGACGTCGAGTTCGGGCAAGTCCAGCATCGCGAAGGAACTGCTGCATACCCTGGACGAGCCCTACTTCCACATGCCGGTGGACGCGTTCCACGCGATGCGGACTCGTCGGGAGATCAGCCAGGAAGAACTCCCCGCCGTTCTACGGCGCACCTGGATGGGCTACCACCGGGCGGTCGCCGGGATGGCCGCGGCCGGCAACAACGTCGTGGTCGACCATGTGCTCAGCGAGGAGTGGCGCCTGCCGGACTGCCTGGAACTCTTCGGCGCCGCGCACGTCGTGCTGGTCGGAGTGCACTGCTCGCCGGAGGAACTCGAGCGCCGTGAGCAGGCGCGGGGGGATCGCCCTGCGGGCCTGGCCGCCATGCAGTTCCAGCGGGTCCACGCGCACGGCGTCTACGACCTGGAGTGCGACACGACCACGGCCAGTGCTCTGGACTGCGCCCGGCAGATCGGCGCCTTCCTGCCGCAGCGGCCGACACCGACGGCGTTCGAGCGCCTCCGGACCGAGCTGCGCCCGGGTCTGCCGGCCCCCGGCCGCGAGTCCGTGGCGCTGTCCTGACCTCGGTCATCGTCGAGAGCCCGAGCGCCGGGCGCAGTCAAGAGGAGGGCCCTCACCGTGTCGATACGCCAGAACTTCGCCAAGCTCCTCACGCGCACGGCCGAGGCCCCCGACGGCGGTTCGTTCGCGGAGGAGCGCGCGTGCCGCTGCACGCGGGAGTGGCCCGGCCTGGAGACGACGGCGAACGGGCACATGGTCCCGGCCGAGCCCTCCAGCCACTACAGCATCCTCACGAACCCCGAGGTCGGCCCGTTCGTCGCACGCTGCACCGGCTGTCGGGCCCGCTATCCGCACCCGTGGGTGATCCCGCGGAGCGCGCCGATGCCTTTCGACTGGGCCCGTTAGAGCCCAGCCCTTGGTCGGGCGCGCGTTCAGCTCCAGCCGTACCGCTCCGCCAGCCGCTGTCGCACCAGGTTGAACCGCCCGCGGTCCAGGGCGCAGGCCTCGCGGCGCATGCCGTCCTCGTGGAGGCGCAGGACGCGGTCGACGTCGACCCAGGAGTCGCGGCCGGTGCGGTCCCAGGGCCCGCTGCCGATGGCCACCCACTCGCGGTCGCCGTCGTGGCGCTTGCTGGAGAGCTGGACGGCGAGCAGGGTGCCCCTGGCCTCGCGGGCGACGACGAGCACGGGGCGGTCCTTGCCGCGGCCGTCGTTCTCCTCGAAGGGCACCCAGGTCCAGACGATCTCACCGGGGTCGGGGTCGCCGTCGTGCGCGGGAGAGTACTCGGTACGCACCTTGCCGACCTGGCGCGGGTCGGCCTCGGTGGTGGCGGTGGGGCCGTAGCGGCCGGGGACGTTCTCATCGGTGTACGCGGTCACGGGGGCACCTTAGACGGAGCGGGTGCGGGCCTGTCACGGTACCCACGTGCACCACGTACAGACGGGGCCTTCGCAGGAGGCGGAGGCCGGGGGCCCTCGAAAGAACCGAGGACCCCCGGACCTGCCACGCTGTCCTGCGCGGCTACCCCTCCTTCTCCACCGGCACCCGCTGCGGCGGCGGAGCCGCGACCCCGTTCAGGGACGGCGAAGTCTCCTTCGGCGTCTGGCCGTTCTGGTTCATCGAGGCCAGGAGCTGGCGGGCCAGACCGAGGCCCGTACCGCCCATGGTGAGTGCCTTGGCGAGCATGTCGGCCATGCCGTCGGCGCCGTTGAGCACCACCATGTTGTCGACGCTGCCGAAGGCGGACGCGCCGGCCTTGACGATCTCCGGCCAGTTCTCGGCGAGTTGCTGCGCGACGACCGCTTCCTGGTTCTCCGCGAGGGCCGCGGCCCTCGCCTTGATGGCCTCGGCCTCGGCCAGACCCTTGGCCTTGGTCGCCTCGGCGTCCGCCAGGCCCTTGGCCTGCGACGCCGCCGCCTCGGCCTCACCGGTGGCCCGCGTCGCGGCCGCCATGGCGGCACCGCGGGTCTTCGTCGCCTCGGCCTCGGCGCCCGCGGCCGTCTTGACCCGGGTCGCCTCGGCCGCCGCCGCGAGCTCCGTCTCCTTGGCCTTGGCCTGGGCGCCGGAGATGCGCGCGTCGCGCTCGGCCTCGGCCAGCGTGCGCTTCTCGTAGGCCCGGGCGTCCGCCGGCTTGCGGACGTCGGCCTGGAGCTGCTGCTCCCGCCGGTGCGCCTCGAGTTCGGCCACCCGGGTCTCCTGGACGACGACCTCCTGCCGGGCCGCGGCGTCGGCGAGCGGACCCGCCTGCCGGGCCTGTGCGGCGGCCTTGTCCCGTTCGGCCTGGTAGCCGGCCTGCAGAATCTCGCTGTCCCGGGTGGCTTCCGCCATCCGCGCCAGCGCCTGCTGCTCGGCCTCCGTGGCGAGCCGGTTCGACTCCGCCTGCGCGATCCGCGCGTCCCGCTGGACCGCCGAGGCGTGCGGCAGGGCCAGGTTGCGGATGTAGCCGGTCGGGTCCTCGATCTCGTGGATCTGCAGCGAGTCGACGATCAGGCCCAGCTTCTCCATCTCCGTGCCGCAGGCCGCCCGGGTCTGCCCGGTGAGCTTCTCCCGGTCGCGGATCATGTCCTCGACCGTCAACCCGCCCACGATGGACCGCAGATGACCGGCGAAGACGTTGTGCACCCGCTCCGACATCAGCTTCTGCTGGTCGAGGAACCGGCGGGCGGCGTTGGCGATCGACACGAAGTCGTCGCCGACCTTGAAGATGACCACGCCGCGCACCTTGAGCGGGATGCCCTGCTGCGTCACGCAGTCCACTTGCAGTTCGGTCTCGTTCAGATCGAGCGAGAGCTTGCGCACCGCCTGCACACCGGGCAGCACCAACGTGCCGCGCCCGGTGACGATACGGAAGCCCATGCCCTCCCCGAGCCCTTCCGTCCTGTGCTTGGAGCCCGAGATGATCAGTGCCTCGTTGGGTTCCGCGACACGCCACATCAGCTTGAACAGACCGATGAGTACAGCGATGGCCAGGACGGCCACCCCCGCAACGACGCCGACAACCATCGGCATACGCCCCCTTTGCATGGTGCCCTTTCGGCACCGAACGAAGGGAGTGTGCTCCTGCGCCGGGGCCCGGTGAAGACGCTGACGATTCCTTGTCGCGTTCTTGACGCGGGGCCTGTCAACAGGCTCTCACCTGGGCGGAGTTGGGCTCAGGTGTTCAGACAAGTGTGGTCGTAATTCGATGGCGTGCGCGAGATGCTTTGCTCGCTCTGGTCTCCGTGGCAGAACCCACATACCGGATTCGAGCCCTGCATACGGACTCGACGGTCACCGTCCACCAGGCGTTGGGCAGCCCGTACGGCTACCCCTGTGATCTGGCGCGCCTGCCGATCAGGCCGGAGACACGGGCCGAGCCGGCCAGGTTGAGCGAGTGGTACCAGTAGTCGATCGACTGGGACTTTGGACGCGCTGCGTCGCGAGTTGGGTGCGGAGTGGATCTTTCGGGACGAAAGCCTGCTGTGAGGAGCGGTGCGGTCCGCGGAGAGCAGGCCTTGAGTCCTTGTGAGCGTACTTCCCAAGCTCTGCGCTGAGTCGGAACAAGCCCGTTCCGGCCGGGCGAACGCCGTTCGCATGCACTCGAACTGCGAGAACCAGCCGCTCCACGTCGGCGCGGGATGGTTGAGCCGGTATGGATCTCGCAGCCTGCCCTGTCGATGACGAACAAGGATGCCGTTGCCAGGCTCGTTTGGCCGGTGGCGATGACGCCCCTGGCCGCTGTCCTTTCCGGGGCAAGCGCACCCGCCCGAGTCGCGGCCTTCCACCTCGCGTGTCAGCCTGAATTCATGATCAGGCGATCGCCTTGCCGCCCGCCCGTTCGGGTGCGGGCACGGTGGGATGGCCGCCGGGCGGGGACGCTCGAAAGGAGTTGGTCCACATGATTCCTGTTACCGCGTCCACTGTACGTATCGAGGCGTCTCTCGACCCTGGGCTGTCCAGATGGCTGTGGCTGGTGAAGTGGCTCCTCGCCATCCCGCACTACATCGTGCTGTTCTTCCTGTGGATTGCGTTCGTCTTCGTGACCATCGTCGCGTTCTTCGCCATCCTGTTCACCGGCCGCTTCCCCCGGTCCCTCTTCGACTTCAACGTCGGCGTACTGCGCTGGAACTGGCGGGTCGGCTATTACGCCCACACCGTGCTCGGCACCGACCGGTACCCGCCGTTCACTCTCGCGGATGTGCCCGACTACCCGGCGCACTTCGACGTCGCCTATCCCGAGCGCCTCTCCCGCGGCCTGGTCCTGGTGAAGTGGTGGCTGCTGGCGATCCCGCAGTACATCGTCGTCGGGATGTTCGTCGGTGGCTGGGGAGAAGGGAGTGGGGACAGTTGGCGGTATGGCGGTCTGATCCCCTTCCTCTCCCTGGTCGCCGTGATCATCCTGGCGTTCACCGCCCGTTACCCGGTTCACCTTTTCGACTTCCTGCTGGGCCTGGCCCGCTGGGCCGCGCGGGTGGCTGCTTATGCCGCGCTGATGACCGACGAGTACCCGCCGTTCCGCATCGACCTGGGCGGACAGGACTCCCCGTCGGCAAGGATTCCGGCGAGCGGTTCCGATCGGTAGCGCAACCTACGAGCGCGGTCTCCATGCCCCACGCTCATGTACAGGACGGCGAACTCGACGCCGCGCGGCAACTGCTACCCCGTGAACGTCCCTGTCCGGTGGATGGATCGGCCCTGGCTCACCTGTGTTGAGGAGGCGCCGGTGCGCGCCGGGTCAGGCGTGTGCCCGGTGGCTCGGACGACGCCCTGCGCGATGTGCCAGGGAGCCGATCAGGGCCGCCTGGACCAGCGCGGCCGCCAACAGGCTGGCGTAGCCGGCGATCATGGAGGGCGTACCCGTCATGCGCAGCGTCGCGAGGTACTCCAGCGGGTCCAGGAGGAGGCTCGCCGGTGCGGTCAGGAGGGTCAGTGACATGTCGAGGGACGCGGAGTGGCTCCGGGCGGTGAAACGGACACAGACTTCGCGGCCCACCGTGACCGCGGCCACCACTGCCAGGTAGATCCGCGAGCCGAAGGTGCCGAAGGTCAGGTCCGCAAGTCGGTGTGGCAGGGCCGTGATCCGCATGGATTCTCCGCGTGCTGAAGTGCCGAAGTGTTGAGGGGCTGGAGAGTTTCCGACAGCCTCGCGGGTCCATTACGCCCGGTCCTGAGTATGGGTACTCAGCCGGACGGCGGCCGTACACAGACGGCCGCGCCCCGACCATGAGACCGCGTGCGTCCGGGAGTTTCCGGACGCACGCTTGCCGTTGGTCAGTTCCGGTAGCGGTAGAGGATCCGGCCGCGGGTCAGGTCGTACGGGCTGAGTTCTACGAGTACGCGGTCGTAAGGGAGGATCTTGATGTAGTTCTTGCGGATCTTGCCGCTGATGTGCGCGAGCACGTGGTGGCCGTTCTGCAGCTCCACCTTGAAGGTGGCGTTGCGTAGGCATTCGACGACGGTGCCCTCGATTTCGAGGCCGTTTGCTGCTCTTGCCAAGGTGTGTCTCTTTTCGAATCGGAGAGGGGTTATGGGGCGCGCGGCGTGGTGCGGGTTCAGTGGTGGATCAGCTCCAGGTAGCCGCTCGATCGCCGCGCGCCGGCGCCCTCGAACAGGGTGATCGCCGCGGCGTTGGAGGTGTCCACCTCGGCCCAGGCGGAGTCGATCCCGCTCCGGTGGAGTGTGCTGAGCGCGTGGGTCAGCAGGGCCCGCCCGATGCCGTGACGGCGCTGATCGGCCCGTACGGCGATGAGTCCGATCCGTGCCCGGCGGCGCACCGGCACCACCCGGACCAGACCGACGTACTCGCCGTCCCGGACCGCCGTCGCGTACTTCGAGGGGTCCACGAGCGTGCACCCGGGCCGGCCCGACAGCACCTCGGCCGGCATCGTGCGCCAGCCGACGGTGGCTTCGACTTCCTCGCGGATCGCACGGTCCAATGCGCGCAGCCGGTCCTCGTCCGCCTCGCCCGCGGGCAGGATCGTGACGCCGGGCGGGAGGTGCTGCGCGTCGAGCCCTCCGCCGCGCGGGTGACCGGGCAGGACGTATTCCCATTCCCGGCGTCCGACGGTGAAGCCGAGCCGCTCCCAGTGCGACTTCAGGTCCCGGTCGGCCTCGCCGACCACGGTGTGGACCGGTGCGGGCAGGTCCGCCAGCATCGCGGTGGCGAGCTGGTCGAAGATGGTGTCCTGCCATACGTCGATACTGAGGAAGAGCCGCCCGTCGGGCCGGTGCGCGACGTCGCCGTGGCCGACGATCAGGTCCCCGGCCACGGCCTCCCACTGCGTCTCCGCGACGCGTGTGATGACCACAGTGTCCATAGGTGTTCGCCTTTCAGGAGTGCCTGGTTGGAGAGGCGCTCCCGACGACACCTGGATCAGTCGGACACCGTGACGGAAAGGGGGAGCACCCACCTCGATACAGCGTTCATGGGTGTCACCTCCTCCGGTGATGTCACGGTCAACCGCAAGCTACCAGCAGGGCCTTGAGCCCGGCCAACTCTTTTTCGCACTGCTGGCAGCCACCGCTCACGACCGCGTCGCCGTCCCGCACCCCGCGTCGCCGGACTCCTGCATGCGCTTGTCCATCGACGTGCTGCGGTCGTACGGGTCGACCTCGGCACCGTCTCCCGGACGCGAAGCGGCGCGCTCCGAGCCGAACTTGGGGGTGAGGTAACCGGTGTAGGTGTCGCAGCCGCCGTTGGTGGTGTCCACCTTGTACGAGACGAGTGAGAACGTGCCCGGCTCGATGACGATCTTCGCCGGGTTGTCCCAGCTCATCACCACCTCGCGGCGCACGATGGTGCGGGCGACCTCGCGGCTTCCCGCCGCGGCGCGTACGACCGGATAGACGTACGTGACATCACTGGTCACCTCGACCGCGCCCCGGTCACCTTCCCGGTACGTGATCCGCCCTCGCGTCTTGACCACGTCCCCGACCAGCCGGACCTTCGTCTTCTCGAAGCGGCTGAACAGCAGCAGGGGGTCGTTCTTCTTGCTGGGTGTGCGGAACGCGGCCGCCAAGTAGTCCTGGACGTCCCGCTGATGGGGGTTGATCAACGCGATGGCCTTGGTCGGCCGTTCCCCGCGCAGCACACCACGGTCCAGGCTCGACGCGGCGAGGAAGTCCCGGCTCTTCTTGAGGACTTGAGCGACCTGCGCCTTGGTCATCCAGCCGGTCGCCCGCGCCTCGGGCATGCCGATGCCGGTCGTCCCGTCCCCCCACTGCGCCGCGGGCGAACCCCTGAACGGCTCCTCCACGGTGGGCTGTTCGGCTGCCGCCTCCGTCGGCGGCGGCTGGCTCGGGCGCTTCGACTCCACGGCGAGCGGTGCATTGTCGCCGCCCCCGGCTCCCCCTCCGCCACCACCGCCGAACCATCCGGCCACCCGCCCCGGATCCACCGCCACGACGGCCAAGGCGGCCGCGACCAGCAGGCCGATCACGTACCAGCCCTTGCCGCGGCGCCGCCGGTCCGGTTGCTGACTCCGCCACGGTTCCGGCCGGCCGGACTCCTCCTTCAGCCGCTGCGCCACCATCCTGGCCCGCGCCGACGGCTCCTCGGGCGCGCCCTTGGTGCCCGCCTCGGCTTCACGAAGGAAGCGCTCCCACTCCTCGTCCGGTATGGACGCCTCACCCTTCCCCACGAGGGGCCCCGCCCTTCTCACACACCCGGTCCCTCCCCAGGGCCGGTCATTTGTCCGTGCATCATCACACAGCTCGGCCGGCGCGATGACCGCTGTCGACGCGTGCATGCGTGGCGGGCAGCGTCCGGCCCAGGCGGGCGAGTGGGGACAGGGCCAGCACGGCCGGCGACAGCAGCATGCCCGCGGCCGTCACCAGGAGGCCGGTCCGCGTGCCCCACGCCTCAGCGAGGAAGCCGCCGAGCGGCGAGCCGAGCGCCGTCAGCCCCATGCCGACGCAGTTGATCGTCGCGGCGGCGCGGCCCTGCATCGCGTCCGGAGTGACGGTCTGGCGGACCGCCATGATCGTGACGTTCACCAGCTGGCCGAAGGTCCCGAAGACGAAGTTGACCGCAAGGAGCGCGGTAACCGTCACCGCGGAGGAGCCGTGCAGTGCCGGCACGGCCAGGAACACGCCGTCGCCGAGTGCCGCCGCGGACACGAGCACAGCGCCGTGCCCGAAGCGGCCCGGCAGGCGCGCGGCGAGCAGGGAGCCCAGCAGCGCGCCCGGCCCCGTCGCCGCGAGGGCCAGTCCGACGGCGGTGCCCGACAGGTGCAACTCCCTTGGCAGAAACAGCAGATAGACCGTCATCACGGCCGCGAAGAAGAACTGGAAGGCGGCCGACGCGAGGCACACCGTACGTAGTGAGGTGTCGCGCGCGACGAAGCGCAGGCCCTCATGGATCTGCCGCCAGATCAGCGGTGGACGCTCCGTGCGTTCCGGGACCGCCTCGCGTCGGCCGATCCGCCGGATCGACAGGAACGACAGCGCGAAGAACACCGCGCTGCACGCGGCAGCGATCGGCGCCGACAGCGCGGTCACCAGCGCGCCGCCGAGGGCTGGACCGCCGATCTGCGCAGCGGACCGGCTGCCCTCCAGCGCGCTGTTGCCCCGTACCAACTGGTCGCGTCTCACCAGCCGTACCAGAGACGCCTGGTACGCCACGTCGAAGAACACCGACAGCGCTCCGACGGTGAAGGCGACCACGAGCAGCGCCGGCAGGCCGAGCCAACCGAGGAGTCCGGCCACGGCGGCTGCGCCCAGGACGAGAGTGCGTCCGGCATCGGCCAGCACCATCAGCGTGCGCGTGCGCCATCTGTCCACCCACACGCCGACGAAGAGCGACAGCAGCAGGATCGGCGCCTGCCCCACCGCGCGCAGGGCACCCACCTGGCCGGCACCGGCGCCGAGCGTCAGGACGGCGAAGAGTGGCAGGACCAACAGGGTTGCGTGTTCGCCCAGTTGGGAGACCGTCTGCCCCCACCAGAGCCTGCGGAAGTCGCGGTCCCGCCACAAGCCGGAGGCCGAAGAAGCGGAGGACGCGGAGGAAGCGGAGGAAGCACGGCGCGGCAGGGACGGCACAGGGAACCCCTCGGAGGGCCGAAGACAAGACAGGAAGGCTCGCTGTGCCGCACGTCAAGGGCAGCACGCGATGACGGGCCCTTCAGGGCCTCAGGCGTCAACGCGTGCGTCGGCGACCGACCATGTCCTCACTCCCCACTCCTCACTCCCACTCCCCACTCCGCGCTCCTCACTCCCACTCCGCGCGCCCGTGCCTCGTGCGTGCATCATCGGAGTCGCGCTCAACTGTCGTACGCCTCGGTGACGTAGACCGTCCTCGGCGGCAGGTACTCCACGACCATGACCACCGTGCCCCGCTCCATGCGGGCCGTCGCTGCGGCCGGATAGGCGAGGAAGTGCTCGGCGCCGCCCCGCACCCGGACCATCACCTCGCCGACGAGCCCGGGCCCGACCGTTCCGGTGACCCGCCCCATGAGCCCGACCATCGACGCATCGTCCATGGTCACAGCGTACGGCTGGAGCAGTCCACCCGCTCAGGCCGCCGAGGCATCCGTGACGGCCCGCCCCGGCGGCCACGCCTCGTGCCAGCGCAGTTCCACCTCCAGTTGCGCGGCGAGCGAGATGAGCAGCGGCTCGCTGCCCGCGGGGCCGAGCAGCTGCGCCCCGACAGGCAGTCCGCCGGTCACGAAGCCGGCGGGTACGTTGACGCCGGGCCAGCCCAGGACGTTCCACGGCCACGCGTACGGGCAGGCGGCGATCATCGCGCGGTCGGTGGCGAAGCCGCTCAGCGGCAGCATCGCGCCGATGCGCGGCGGGGGAGCGGCGGTCGTCGGCGCGAGGACGACGTCGTACGACTCGAAGAAGCCGCCGATACGGCGGTGCAGTACGGCCTCCGCCCGCCGTGCCGCCCGGAGCGGTGCCCCGCCGAGCAGCCGGCCGAGGCGGGCCGCGTCGCGGGTGCGCCGGTCGAGCAGCGCGGGGAAGGGCGCCTCGGCCACGCGCTCGGCGAGCCCGGCGGTGGCGCGGGGGATGAAGGTGAGGCCGATCTGCCCGTAGGGCGGGTCGGCCTCCTCGACCGCATGCCCCAACCCGCTCAGTTTCTCGGCGAGTTGGACGACCCGGGACCGTACCTCCGGCTGCAGTCGGGCGGGCAGGGCGGTGAACGGCGGCTTGAGCGCGAGCGCGATGCGCAGCCGCCCGGGCTCGCGCCCGACCGCCTCGGAGGCGTCGATGCGCGTCGGCCGGTGCGGATCGAGGTCGTGGTTGCCGCTCGCCGCGTCGAGCAGCAGGGCGGCGTCGGCGACCGTGCGGGCGAGGGTGCCGTTGACGGTGATGCCCTGGAAGGACTCGCCGCGCGGCCAGGTGGAGATCCGGCCGCGCTGGGGCTTGATGCCGATGAGGTGGGTCCAGGAGGCGGGGATGCGGACGGAACCGGCGCCGTCCGAACCGAGGGCGGCGGGCACGAGCCCGGCGGCGACGGCGGCCGCGGAGCCTCCGGACGAGCCGCCGGGTGTGTGCTCGGGGTTCCACGGGTTGCGGGTCGCGCCGAACGCGGGGCCCTCGGTGAAGGGCCACTGGCCGAATTCGCAGGTGTTGGTCTTGCCGACGATCACGGCTCCGGCCGCCCGCAACCGCCGTACGGCCTCGCCGTCCTCGGCGACCGGCGGGAACTCCCCGTCGCAGCCGAACGCGGTCGGCTCACCGGCCACGTCCATGTCGTCCTTGACGGCGACGGGCACGCCGAGCAGCGGTTTGCGCACACCGGCGGCGAGTTCCTTGTCGGCGGCGTCGGCCTCGGCGAGGGCGGCCTCGGCCCGCACGATCCGGAAGGCGTTGACGGCGGACCGGCTCGCCTCGATACGCGCCAGCGCCTGCTCGACGAGCGCCCGGGAGCTCACCTCCCCGTCGGCCAGCGCACGGGCGGACTCCGCAAGACCTGCGGCACGATCGGGCGTCATGCGGGCACCTCCGGTAGCGCGTCGCGTTCTCTACCGAACAGTAACGTCCGCGGGGCGGAGCGGGGAACGGGCGCGGCGGGGAACGCGTGGTGTGTGCCCGGTGTCCGCCGGCCGCGGTAAGGGGCAGGGCCCGATCAGTGGTGCATGTGGGGGCGATGTCACACATCGCCCACCCGTCCGGTCTTAGTACACGACTGCGGACGACGCGCAGACCACCGCACAGATCACCGCACCGTATTCGGCGCGTGCCCGCCCTGCTCACGCCGTTCGCCCCGTTCGCCCGCCGAAATGAGAACACCCGTGGATCACACAGAACAGCTCGACGTCGCCGAGGCCCCCGCGACGGCACGGATCACCACGCTCGACAGCCTCCGCGAGCACCTTCAGTGGGCGATCGAACTGGAGCACGCCACGCTGCCGCCCTACCTCTGCGCCCTCTACTCGCTCGACCCGCAGCGCAACCCGGACGCCGCCCAGGCGGTGAGCAGTGTCTTCGTCGAAGAGATGATCCATCTGGCGCTGGCGGCCAACCTCCTGAACGCCGTCGGCGGGCGGCCGCGCCTGGACCCGGCGACCCTGCTGGCGCCCCATCCCCGGACCCTGCCGCACGCCGACCGTTCGCTGAAGCTGTCACTCGTGCCGTTCGGGGCCGACGCACTCGAGATGTTCCTCCGGCTGGAGCGTCCGGCGCCGCCCGGCGCTCCGGCCGAAGGCGACGGCTACGAGACCATCGGGCAGTTCTACGACGCGATCGAGCAGGGCCTGCACCAGCTGTGCGCGGAACTCGGCGAGGAGAAGCTGTTCTCCGGCGACCCGGCTCGCCAGATCACGGCCGGTCCCTTCTCGCACACCGGCGGCCAGTTGAAGGCCGTCACCGATCTGGCCTCGGCGCTGGCGGCGCTGGCGGAGATCGTCGAGCAGGGCGAGGGCACGTCACGCGGTGAAGTCTGGGACGGCGACCGGGACGTCTTCCACCCCGAGCGCGACGAGGTCGCCCACTACTACCGGTTCCAGGAGCTCAAGTTGGGCCGCCGGTACCGCCGCGGCGACACAGCGCAGTCCGGCCCCACCGGTGAGGCCGTCGTCGTCGACCGCGACGGCATTCTCCCGATGCGCCCCAACCCCCGCCTGGCGGACCGTCCTTCGGGCAGTCCGATCCGAACCGGCCAGGAACGGTTCAACCGGACGTACTGCATATTGCTCGACCAACTTGAGCAAGCTTTCAATGGCGGTCCGGCCATGCTCGGGACGGCGATGGGCACGATGTACGCGCTCAAGGGCCAGGCACAACGCCTGCTGCAGACGCCGGACGGAGACGAGACGACCGCCGGCCCGACCTTCGAATACGTGGAGCCCGAGTCCCGCGGCTGAGGGCGACCTCCCGCGCGCTCGCAACCCTCTCTGGAGGTGCACCATGGACGCAGGCAAGGAGGCCGCACGCGGCCTGAACGACATCGACAACTTCCTGTACCGCGAGGCGCATCTGCGGGCGGCGCATCAGCGCGTGGACGAGTTCACCGCCCGGACGGAGGGGCTGACCCGCGGGCAGAAGACGGACATCGAGCGGTGGTATCTCGGCGAACAGGCCTACGTCGCCCGCATGGTGACCGATCACATCGCCGCGCGCATCGGCGAGATGGAGGCGCAGCACCGCATGCGTCTCGGCCGCTGGCTCCGCGGAACCCTGATCGGCATGGCCGTGATCACCGCCGCCCTGATCACGACATGCGTCACGGTGATCCTCGCGGTGTCGCGCTGAGCCTGCGTCAGGCATTCGACGCCCCACCTGCGGCGTCCGACCAGTCCGGTCAAGCCATGATCGGGCTGGTTTTTCGCCATGATCCGCTCAAGAGAAGATCATGATCGTCTCAGGGACGGCAAAGGAACGTCTCCGCTTCAACTTCCCTTCTTGTTGACGTGACCCCGACATTCGTACGGTCTCCGCGGCCACGGCGCACACCCCGCGCCGTGGTCGTACCGCGCACCCCCCACAGCCCTTCCCGGTTCATCCACCATGCGGAGGACGTACGTTGCGCAGAACCGTTTCCTTCACCGGCGTGGCCGCACTTGCCGCAGCCGCGCTCGCCCTGGCCGCCCCTGCCGGACAGGCCGCCGCCTCCCCCTCGCACGGCGTGACCGTCGCCCACGCCTGCGCCGCCCCGACGAAGAAGGGCGACATGGCCTGCAACGCCTTGCAGGTCACCGCGGGCACCCCGAAGTCCGCGCACGCCGAGAGCGACCTGACCGCGGCCGCCGCTCCCTCGGGCTACGGGCCCGCCTCGCTCCAGGCGGCGTACAACCTGCCGTCCGCGAGCGGGGGTTCGGGCCAGACGGTGGCGATCGTCGACGCCTACGACGACCCCAACGCCGAGGCCGACCTCGCCGTCTACCGCTCCCAGTACGGCCTGTCCGCCTGCACCACGGCCAACGGCTGCTTCAAGAAGGTGGACCAGAACGGCGGCACCAGCTACCCACGCGGAGACTCCGGCTGGGCCGAGGAGATCTCGCTCGACCTCGACATGGTCAGCGCGGCCTGCCCGAACTGCAAGATCATGCTCGTGGAAGCGAGTTCGGCCGGCATGACCAACCTGGGCACGGCCGTGAACACCGCCGTGCGGCTGGGCGCGAAGTTCGTCTCCAACAGCTACGGCGGCTCCGAGTCCGCCGGCGACTCGACCTACGACTCCAGCTACTTCAACCACCCGGGCGTGGCCATCACCGTCTCCTCCGGGGACAACGGCTACGGAGTCGAGTACCCGGCGGCGTCCAAGTACGTGACGGCGGTGGGCGGTACGTCCCTGAAGACCGCCTCCACCTCCCGCGGCTGGACCGACACGGTCTGGAGCGGGGCGGGCTCCGGCTGCTCCGCGGACGACGCCAAGCCCAGCTGGCAGAAGGACACCGGCTGCGCCAACCGCACGGTGGCTGACGTGTCGGCCGTCGCCGACCCGAACACCGGTGTCGCGGTCTACGACACCTACCGCTCGGCCACCGGCTGGATGGTCTTCGGCGGCACCAGCGCTTCCTCCCCGCTGATCGCGGCGACCTACGCGCTGGGCGGTGCCCCGTCCGCCGGTTCCTACCCGGCGTCGTTCCCGTACGCGCACACCTCGGCGCTGTACGACGTCACCAGCGGCTCCAACGGCAGCTGCGGCGGCTCCTACCTGTGCACCGGGGCCACCGGGTACGACGGTCCGTCGGGTCTCGGCGTCCCGAACGGCACCGCCGCGTTCACCGGGTGAACTGCCGGAAGAAATAGGCGGGTTGGTTCTTCGGTCCGTTGCGCGGATCGACGGCGGCCGGGTGGTACGGGTGACGTACCGCCCGGCCGCCGTCGTGGTCGCGGCCGGGTGACACTTCGTGCCCGCCGTGCGCTGAGGGAGTGTCCGGTGCGGGCCGAACCGATCACGGGTGACCGCCCGCCGGCTCGGCACCGCGCGCCTCTCAGACCACTCCCCGTGGTGCTTCTGACGCCCCCCTGGGAGCGGCATGGAGAGGGACCGGGGTGGCCCGCTTCCTCCCACGCAAGGGGACGGGCCGCCCCACGCACTTCCGACGGACCTGCCCGATCCGGTCGGTCCGTGCCGAATTGCCGGAGCGAGGTGTAACACTTCCGGCCGCGTGCGCTCTGTCCAGTCGTGCGGCTGTGTCGTCCGGCCGGGACAAGGAGCACGACTCGTGCAGTGGATGGACGAAAACGGCGTGGTGTAGGGGGAGGATCCCCACCACGGGGCCGGCCCCGCGTATCCCTACGGAGACGCGTACCCGCTTCAGGCCGACCACTGGACCGGTCCGATGGGCGACGGCCGCGCGGCGGAGACAGCTCCGTACGCCGTCGGCACGTCTGCCTACGCCGTCGGCGCGTCCGGGTACGCCGCCGGTACTCCCGCGTGCGCCGCCGGCACATCGGTGTACGCAGCCGGACCGCCTCCCGCGACGACGGTGTGGGACGACGGTCCTCACGGTGGCTGATGTACCTGGTCGTGATCCAGTCCGTGTTCACCGCGGTGTCGGGATCACGCCTGCGCTGGCAGCGCATGGAGCGCTACGGCAGCCTGCCGTCCCCGGCGGGCGTCGAGCCGCCGTACGTCCGGCCCGCGGACGGCCGGTACGACCACGACGGCCTCGGGCAGCCGGCCGGGTACGAGACGCCGGGGTGGTAGTGACGAAGGCACGTCGCGGTGGTACGGAGGAGGGCTCGCGCCGCGCATCTCACCCATTCATCAGGTCAAGCGTCCCGGACTCTTGACTCATTGGGTGCCCGCGGCCATCCTCCCCTCAGTATTGCGCGGGCCATGACAACCCCACCGACCGGTCAAGCCCGCGTCCCGCCGACTGAGAGGCGTGGGAAGTGACGCTGACTCGACGCTGGTACCGCAGGCGCAAGAACGTCACCGTGTTGTCGCTGCTCTTCCTGGTGCTGGCCATGACCCTCGGCCCCAGCCCGAGTTCGGCGGCCGCGGGTGACTGGTGGATCCCGACCGCACGCCCCGCCCCGGACTCCCAGATCGGGGTGACGGGCGAACCGTTCACCGGCACCAACTCCGCGGGCGAGGTACGCGGGTTCGTCGACGCGCACAACCACCTGTTCTCCAACGAGGCGTTCGGCGGGCGGCTGATCTGCGGCAAGGTCTTCTCCGAGGGGGGCGTCGCCGACGCCCTCAAGGACTGCCCCGAGCACTACCCCGACGGCACGCTCGCCATCTTCGACTACATCACCCACGGCGGCGACGGACGGCACGACCCGGTCGGCTGGCCCACCTTCAAGGACTGGCCCGCCTACGACTCGATGACCCATCAGGCCGACTACTACGCCTGGTTGGAGCGCGCCTGGCGCGGCGGCCAGCGGGTCCTCGTCAACGACCTCGTCACCAACGGCGTGATCTGTTCGGTCTACCCCTTCAAGGACCGCAGCTGCGACGAGATGACCTCGATCCGGCTGCAGGCCAAGATGACGTACCAACTCCAGGACTACATCGACGCGATGTACGGCGGCGCCGGCAAGGGCTGGTTCCGGATCGTCACCGACAGCGCCCAGGCCCGTGAGGTCGTCAAGCAGGGCAAGCTCGCGGTGATCCTGGGCGTCGAGACCTCCGAGCCGTTCGGATGCAAGCAGATCCTGGACGTCCCGCAGTGCAGCAAGGCCGACATCGACAAGGGCCTCGACGAGTTGTACGGGCTCGGTGTGCGCTCCATGTTCCTGTGCCACAAGTTCGACAACGCGCTGTGCGGCGTCCGCTTCGACTCCGGTGGCCTCGGAACGGCCATCAACGTCGGCCAGTTCCTGTCGACCGGCACCTTCTGGCAGACCGAGAAGTGCACCGGCCCGCAGCACGACAACCCCATCGGCAACGCGTCGTCCGGCGCGGAGAAGGACCTGCCGGCCGGCGTGGCCGTCCCGTCCTACGACAGCGACGCCCAGTGCAACAAACGCGGGCTCACCGACCTCGGCGAGTACGCGGTGCACGCCATGATGAAGCGCAAGATGATGCTGGAGATCGACCACATGAGCGTCAAGGCGGTCGGCCGGGTGCTCGACATCTTCGACGCCGCGTCCTACCCGGGCGTGATCTCCTCGCACAGCTGGATGGACGCCGACTGGACGGAACGCGTCTACTCCCTGGGCGGCTTCGTCGCCCAGTACATGCACGGCTCGGAGGGGTTCGCCGCGGAGGCGAAGCGCACGGACGCGCTGCGCGACAAGTACCACGTGGGCTACGGCTTCGGCACCGACTTCAACGGCGTCGGCGACCATCCCGCCCCGCGCGGCGCCGACGCCCCGAACAAGGTGACGTACCCCTTCAAGACCGTCGACGGCGGCTCGGTCGTCGACAAACTCACCACCGGGCAGCGGACGTTCGACTTCAACACCGACGGCGGCGCCCACGTCGGCATGATCCCGGACTGGATCGAGGACATCCGCAAGGTCGGCGGCCAGGATGTGGTGGACGACCTGTTCCGCGGCGCCGAGTCCTATCTGGACACCCTGGGCGCGACCGAACAGCATCAGGCGTCGGTCGACCTCGCCAAGGGCCGTACGGCGACGGCCAGTTCGTCCGAGTGGAACCCCTTCACCAGCTACCGGCCGGGACGGGCCGTCGACGGCGACGGCGGCACCCGGTGGGCCAGTGACTGGAGCGACGACCAGTGGTGGCAGGTCGACCTGGGCGCCACGAACCTGGTCGGCCGCGTCACGCTCGACTGGGAGCGGGCGTACGGCAAGTCGTATCGCATCGAGGTCTCCACCGACGGCGCGGACTGGCGGACCGTCTGGTCCACCACCTCCGGCGACGGCGGCCTGGACACGGCCAAGTTCGCCGGCACCCCGGCGCGCTATGTTCGCGTACACGGCCTCCAGCGCGGCACGGACTGGGGATACTCGCTCTACGACGTCGGCGTGCACAGCGCCTGATCGAGGTCACGACCCGCGAGGACACACATGGCACGCATGCCGTCGGCGGAACGGCGCAAACAGCTGACGGAAGCGGCGATCAGAGCGATGGCCCGGGACGGCGTCTCCAGGACGACGACCCGGTCCATCGCCGCCGAAGCGGGCGTGTCCCTGAGCGTCTTCCACTACTGCTTCGACTCCAAGCAGGCCCTCGTCGAGTCGGTGATCACCACCCTCACCGACCACTCCGTGACCGTGGTCAAGCAGGCCCTGCGGCCCCGGGCCACGCTCGTGGAGACGGTCCGGGCAGGCTTCCAGGCCTACTGGGACCACGTCCAGGCCCACCCCGACGAGCACATGCTGACGTACGAGCTCACCCAATACGCCCTGCGCGAGCCGGGGTTCGTGCATCTGGCCCGCCGCCAGTACGAGCTCTACGGCGAAGCGTACGCCGAACTCATCGGCGGACTGCGCGACGGCATGGACCTGCAACTCCGCGTGCCCGTCGCCACGTTGGCCCGCTATCTGGCCGCCGTGACCGACGGCCTGACCCTCAACTACCTCGTGCTCGGCGACGAGTCGGCCTGGTCGGACATCCTGGAGACGGTCACCGCGCACATCACGGGGCTGGCCGAGGACGGGACGGAGCCCTGAGAGGCCCTCGCAGGCGCCGAGGTCGGCCGGTCGGCGACATCGGACGGCCTACCTGACCTGCCCGGGTGAGTTGGCCCCTGCGGCCCGGGGTCTCGCCCATCGGGCCCGTTCACGGCTCCAGTGACACTTGCCACCCGTCGTGCGCTATTCGAACGGGAGGTCGAAGGGGCCGTCCCAACGCCTAGGAGGTTTCGCTCACTTGCGTATTCACAGACGTACCGCCGTGGCCGTGGCAGGGGTGCTGATCGGGTCGCTGGCTCTGGTCGGAACGGGGGCCGGGACGGCCTCGGCCGACGAGACGAGCGTGGCGCTGCCCAGTGCCTCGTTCCGGGACATCGTCGTCGACGGTGTGCACGACCGGGTCTTCGTCAGCGACCCCACCGGCGGCACCATCGTGGTCACCGACCACGACGGCAACGTCATCCAGCAGATCACCACCGAGGAGGGAGCCGCGGGCCTGGCCCTCTCGGCGGATTCCAGCAAGCTGTACGTGGCCCTGTCGACGATCGGCGCGATCGCCGAGATCGACACCGCCACCCTCACCGAGAGCAACCGCTACCCGACCGGCGCGGACACCTCGCCCCAGACGCTGGCGTTCGCGGGCGGCAAGCTCTGGTTCGGCTACACCGTCGGCAGCAGCGGCGGTATCGGCTCGGTGGACGTGGCCTCACCCGCCCCCACGGCGACCCTCGTCCCGAGCGGCCGGTACTGGTACTACGCCCCGGCCCTGGCGTCGGACCCTGCCGACCCGAACGTCTTGGTGGCGGGGGAGGAGGGCGTCAGCCCGGCCACCCTGGCGGTCTACGACACGGCGGCCGGCGACCTGCGGAAGCGCACTGAGCGCCTCTTCACCGCGGAGCCGTCGATCTCCTACCTCAACGACTTCGCGGTGACGGCGGACGGCCAGAACATCGTCGTGGCGGCGAACAACCCGTACGACCACCAGATCGTGCGGCTGGCGGACCTGTCGTCGAACGGGTCCTACTCGAGCTACCAGTTCCCGAACTCCGTGGCCGTGGCGACCGACGGAACGGTGGCGACGGGCGCCTCCGACTACTTCGTCAGGACGTACCGGGGCGGCGCCACCTGGCCGACGCTCCATGAGTACGCCGTGAACGGCCTTCAGCGTGACGGCCTCGCCTGGGCCCCGGACGAGAACCGTCTCTTCGCGATCACGGGCGTGTCCTACGGCAGCGCCCCGACGCTCCATGTCCTGCCGGACGCCGGCAAGTTGGACACCACGCTCAGCCTTCAGGCCCCTGCCACCGGCCGCAAGGGCAAGGACCTCACCGTCACCGGCCGGCTGTCCGCGGCCGAGCCTCTGCCCGCGGGCACGACGGTGGACGTGACCCGGCAGGACGCGGAGAGTCCGGCCGGCACCGCGGTCGGCACCTTCTCCGTCCCCTCCGGGACGGGCGAGTTCACCTTCACGGATCGCCCGCGCACGACGGGTGACGTCACCTACACCGCCATCTACAAGGGCGACGGTGCGCACACGCCCGCGACGGCGCAGGCGACGGTGACGATCACCAGGTAGCCACCCGACTCGGCTGAGCAGAGGCCCCGGGCCGGTCGGGTACGGGGCCTCTACGCCGTCTCCGGGCGTCGATCCGGGCTACAGCGGCGCCGGCGACGAAGCTCCCGCGATCAGCAGCCGGGGTGTGCCCGTTCCGTCCGCCGGTGTGCTCCACAAGTCGGTGCTGCCGACGTTGCCTTGGGACGGGAGGGCGTAGGCGACGGTCTTGTCGTCGAGCCAGGTGGCCTGGTCGTCGACGCTGTGGCGCTCGGCCAGGGGGGTTTCCTTGAGGGTCTTCAGGTCGAGGACGTACTCGTGCCAGAGGTCCGTGCGGGACAGGATGCGCTTCTTGAAGGCGACGCGAGTCTCGTCGGGGGACAGGGACGGGCACTCCACGTTCTCGATCAGCGTCGTGACCTTGTGCCGGGAGAGCGAACCGCGCACCAGATACGTCTTGTTGGCCGTGTTGAGCGTGGCGTAGAACGTGTCGTCGTCGTGCGCGAAGGTGACGCCCCAGAAGTTGATGTCCGAGGCGTGGTAGGGCTTGCCGTCCTTGACGATGGAGAACGTCTCCAGGCTGGGGATCAGTTTCATGGTGCGGGTGTCCAGGACGGAGGTCCTGGTGGAGAAGAAGGCCGAGGAGTAGGACTCCCCGGAGACGAAGACGGTCCAGGCGGCCAGCCGGCCGCTGGGAGAGACCCGGGCCCGGCTGGGTGTGCCGGCGAGCGCGAAGGTGTGCCGCGTGCGGAGGTTCGCGTCCAGCAGCAGGGCGCGGTTGCTCTGCTTGAGGACGCCGGTGGTGGACTGGAGGCACACGCCCGTCCCGGAAGCCGCGTAGAAGCGGGCGCACTTGAGGTCCGTGGCGGTGCGCTTGGCCTCGGGGTCGGTGGACGGGACCGAGGCGACCGCGGTGCGGTGCGGACCGGACGCCTGGTTGACGAAGGTCAGGCGCTGCTTCTGGCCGAGGGTCAGTCTGCCCGAGCCGACCGTGGGCCCGCCTGCCTGGGGCTGGTTGGCGCGGTCCGCGCGGGCGGCGGCGTGCAGCACGACGCCGGTTCCCACGCCCGCGAGCACCAGGACCGCCGCGACGAGTATGAGCAGACGGCGGCGCATCGATGTCATCTGTGGATCCTTGTGGTTCTCGTGGCGGTGATGGTCGATCGGGTACGACGTGTTCGGCTCGTGCCGGCGGCCGCGGTCATCGGGTTCCGCCCGCCGGTCGCAGCACCATGCCCGCGACCACGGCGCAGCACAGCAGGCCGATCGCCGAGCCGGCCAGGGCCGGGCCGTCGCCCCACAGGGTCCACGCGGCGCCGAAGGCCAGCGAGCAGCAGAAGCGGGCCAGTGCCTGGCCGGTGCCGACGATGGCGAGGCCGCTGGCGCGCAGATGGCTCGGGACGATGTCGGCCAGGGCGGCCGGGAGCACTCCGTCGGTGGCGGCGTAGAACGTGCCGTGCAGGGCGAGTACGAGCACGGGGAGGGCCGACGTGGACGGGGCCCAGAGCAGCAGGGCGTAGGCGGTGAGCAGGACCGCGTGCCCGGCGAGGAACACGGTGCGGCGGCCGATCCGGTCGGCCAGGGCGCCGAAGGGCACGGCCAGCAGCAGGAAGACGGCCGCGGTGCCGAGGGGCAGCAGCGGGAACCACTCCTCGCCGATGCCCGCCCGCCGCTGGAGCAGGAGGTAGACGAAGGCGTCGCTCACGGTGGTCAGGCCCAGCAGCGCCGCGCACCCTGCGAGCGCGCGCATCCGCGGCACCCGTAGCAGAGCCAGCGCTTCACGGACGCGAACGGGCTGCCGGCCGCCCGGCGCGGCCGATGCGGCCTCCTGGACCGGTGCGACCTGGTCAACTCCCGCGTCCGTCGCGCCTCCTGCATCCGGTGAAGTCTCCGTCGCGGGCGCACTGTCCGCAGTCACCGGCTGCCGCCCGTCCGGCCCCCGTTGCCGGCCCGGTACGAACAGCACCAGCACCAGCACGCCGAGCACGGCGACGCACGCGCTCACGCCGAACACCGCGTCGTAGCCGTCGACGGCCGTACGCAGGATCAGGAAGGCCGCGAGCGGACCGAGCATCGCGCCGGTGGTGTCCATCGCGCGGTGCACGCCGAAGGCGCGGCCCTGCTTCTCGGCCGGGGTGGACAGGGAGATCATCGCGTCCCGCGGGGCGGTGCGCAGACCCTTGCCGGTCCGCTCCAGGGCGAGGACCGCGCCGAGGGTGCCGATGCTGCCGGCGAGCAGGAGCAGCGGCTTGCACAGCGCGGACAGGCCGTAGCCGAGTCCCGCCAGCAGTTTGTGGTTGCGAACGCGGTCGGCGAGGTGGCCGCCGGTCAGCTGGACCAGTGCGCTGACGCCGTTGTAGACGCCGTCGAGGGTGCCGAATCCGAGCGGGCTGAAGCCGAGCGTGGTGACGAGGTAGAGCGGCAGGACGGCGGTGACCATCTCCGAGGAGATGTCGGTGATGAGGCTGACCGTTCCCAGGACGAGGACGACCGGGGCGACCTTGCGCCCCGGCCCGCGTCTGGGACCCCGGTCGGCGTCCGCCTTCGGCGGCGCGGAACGTTCGGTGAGATACAAGTCGTGCTCCCCGTGCGGTGGTTCAGTGCTGCTGCCGGCTGCTCTCGTCCCGGAGCCAGGTGCCGAAGTCCTGGGCCCGGATGGCCTTTCGGGCTCCGCGCCGGGCGGTGACCGCCGCCGCGAGGAAGACCACGACGTTCGGGAGGAGCTTCGGCTCGCGGCGGAGCATGGCCTTCAGGTCTGCCGTGCTCGTGCGCGCCGAGGTCTCGGCGGCCTCCCCCGAGTCCGGAATCCGTTCGGCCTGATTCTGTTCGACCTGGGCCGTGGACACCGCCGCCCGGATACGCCTTCTGATCAGATCCGGCCATGTTCGCGGCGGTTGGATCACGACCTGGGCCGTGTCGACCACCCGGCGTTCCCCGGGTGTGAACGCCAGGGACGCCGCCAGGTCGTCCGCCATGAGCGGGGGCAGCGCGGCGAGGCGGGCGTGCCCCGTCTTGGAGACCGCGATGACGCCCCGCCCGAACAACCCCTCGCGTACGGCGGGCAGTCGCTGCCAGACCTGGTAGTAGGCACGAACCCGCCAGGCGCAGGAGGCGAGCGGAATCCGTCGTTCGGGGGCGGTGGCGAGGATGCCGGAGGCCTCGTCCCGGAGCGGTTCGGTCAGTGCCCGTACGTCCGCTCCCGTGATCACGACGTCGGCGTCCACGTAGACGCGCGGGAAGCTCCGTGCCTGGTCGTCGCCCGCCCGCAGCGCGGCGTGCTTCGACGGGACGGGGATCTCGACCACCCGTACGCGCGGCCCGCGCTCGGAGGCGACTTTCGCGGTCGAATCCGTGCAGCCGTTGCACACGACCAGGATGTCGGTGTCGTCTGCGGGGTCGCAATCGGCCAACAGTGCATCGAGGAGTCTGCCGATGACAGGCGCCTCGTTGTGGGCCGGGATCACAATGCTGGTCACGCGGGCAGTATGCCGCCGGTGTCGTTATTGCGACATGTGTTTCGTCCAACTGTTCCCGAGACTGAGTTACGTGGTCTAGATTGAGCTCCGCCGGACCGGTTTGGGTGGGGAACAGGTTCTTGAGTGTGTGTCACGGTGCGGCAATGTGAATCATTCTGATCAATCTGTAGCCAGCGTGCTGGGTGCTTGAGGCGGTTGGGGAACCGCTGACGCTCCCATCGCTTTCCAGTGCCGCTCCGTCCAGGGCACTTCGGTCAGGGGTAGCCGCGCACATGGTGGGGGGGGCATGACCATTGAGGTCACGCATGGGCGAGCACAGGTGGAACATCGGCGTCCACAAGCTCGCCGAAGACGTTGGGAACACAAGTACCGACTTGCTCTGCTGGTCGCGGACGGCTGCGCCGCAGCCGCTGCGGCCTTCCTGATCCACGCGGCGTACGGCCGCTGGGCGGTGGCCCTGGTGCTGCCCCCGACCTGGATCGTCGCGATGTTCGCCCATCGCTCCTACGACCGCAGCGCCCTGGGCCTGGGGTCCGAGGAGTACCGGCGGGTGCTGCGCGGCGCCGTCGCGCTGCCGGCCCTGGCCGTCGTCGCGTACTGGCTGTTCACCCGCGATTCGGGCCTCCTTCATGACATGATCATGGCGGCTGCGCCGGTCGCCGTGACAGGGGTGGCGGTCCGCTACTCGCTCCGCCGCCGGCTGCACAGACGCTGGGCGCGCGAGCGGGACCGCAGCGTGACCCTCCTGGTCGGCCCCTCGCGCGGCGTCGTGGAGCTGGTCTCCGTGCTGCGGCGCGGCGGCGCGCAGGAGCTCCAGGTCGCCGGCGTCTGCCTGAGCGACCCGGAGAACGCCGCAGAAATAAGGAAGTTGGGGCTGCCCTTCCTCGGCGGCATCGGCGGCATGAACGACGTCGTCCACGCCTTGGGCATCAACACCCTGGTGGCGCTGCCGGTGCCCGGAGCCGACCCGACCGTGCTGCGCCGGATGGCCTGGAGCGCGGCCGCGCAGGGGGTCGACTTCCTGCTGGCCCCGGTGCTGACCGACGTGTCCGCCCAGCGGCTCGCGGTCCGGCCCACCAACGGGGTGCCCTTGGTGCGCATCAAGGCACCGGACATGTCCCGCTTCTCGCGGCTGCCCAAGTCCCTGCTGGATCGTTCCCTCGCCGCGGGCCTGCTGCTGTTGCTCGCGCTGCCCATGCTGCTGATCGCCCTGATCGTGCGGCTGGACAGCTCCGGCCCGGCCCTGTTCCGGCAGGAGCGTGTGGGCCGCTTCGGCGACCACTTCACGATGCTGAAGTTCCGCACCATGCGGGTGGACTCGGAGGCGCTGCGGGCGGAGCTGCAGCACCTCAACGAGAACAGCGACGGACTGCTGTTCAAGGTGAAGAAGGACCCGCGGGTCACCCGCGTCGGCTCGTTCCTGCGGCGCAGCTCGCTGGACGAGCTGCCGCAGCTCATCAACGTGGTCAAGGGCCACATGTCGCTGGTCGGCCCGCGCCCGTCGTTGCCCGAGGAGGTCGAGGAGTACACGCCGGACGTCAAGCGCCGGCTGCTCGTCAAGCCCGGCCTCACCGGACTGTGGCAGGTCAGCGGACGCTCCGACCTGCCCTGGGACGAGGCGGTCCGGCTCGATCTCGGATACGTGGACAACTGGTCGATGGGCCTGGACCTGTCGATCCTGGCGCGCACCGGGTCCGCAGTGGTGCGAGGAACGGGGGCCTACTGATGGACCGAGGAAAGAGGAAGCAAGTGACGCAGACCACGGAGCCGTTGGGGGTCGCCGTCGTCGGGGCCGGCTACTGGGGTCCCAACCTCGTACGCAACTTCCAGGCCAGCGACCGCTTCCGGCTGCGCCGGCTGTGCGACCTCGACGTCGCACGCGCCGAGCGGGTCCTCGGCGCGTACTCGACGGTCGAGGCGACCTCGGACTACGCGGCCGTCCTCGCCGACCCCGAGGTGGCCGCCGTCGCCGTGGCCACCCCGGCCGGCACCCACCTCGACATCGCCCTGGCCGCCCTGCGCGCCGGCAAGCACGTCCTGGTGGAGAAGCCGCTCGCGGCGACCTACGCCGACGGACAGCGCCTGGTGAGCGAGGCGGAGGACCGCGGTCTCACCCTGATGTGCGACCACACCTACTGCTACACGCCCGCCGTGGGCCGCATCCGCGAACTGGTCCGCGACGGCGAACTCGGCGAGATCCACTTCGTCGACTCGGTCCGCATCAACCTCGGGCTGGTGCAGAAGGACATCGACGTGATGTGGGACCTGGCCCCGCACGACCTGTCGATCCTGGACTTCATCCTGCCCGACAACGTCGAGCCGGTCGCCGTCGCCGCCCACGGGGCCGACCCGATCGGCGCCGGCCAGGCCTGCGTGGCCTACCTGACGCTCCAGCTCAACACCGGGGCCATCGCCCACGTGCACGTCAACTGGCTCTCGCCGACCAAGGTGCGCACCACCATGGTGGGCGGCTCCAAGCGCACCCTCGTCTGGGACGACCTCAACCCCGCCCAGCGGGTGGCCATCTTCGACCGGGGCGTGGACCTGGCCTCGCCGCAGGAGATCGGCGCGGACGAGCGCCGCGACATGCTCATCTCCTACCGCTCCGGCGACATGGTCGCGCCGGCGATCGGCGAGAAGGAAGCGCTGCGCAGCATGGTCGACGAGTTCGGCGACGCGATCCGGCAGGGCCGGGCGCCGCTGACCGACGGCCGGGCGGGCCTGAGGGTGCTGGACATCCTCGAAGCGGCCTCCCGCAGCCTCGAGTTCAAGGGCGCGGTCGTCGGCCTGCGCGCCGGGCGTTGAGCGAAACCGAGTCAGCGATGCAATTCCCTGAAAGGGCATGGCAGTTGAGCAGCGTACGTGGCAAGAAGATCCTGGTCACCGGGGGAGCGGGCACCATCGGCTCCAACCTCGTCGACCTGCTGGCCGAGGGCGGCGCCCGTGAGGTCGTCGTCCTGGACAACTTCGTGCGCGGGCGCCGCGCCAACCTCGCCCGGGCCCTGCCCAGCGGGGTCGTGGAGGTCGTCGAGGGCGACGTCCGGGACGCCGACACCGTGCGGAAGGTCACCGAGGGCGCCGACCTGGTGTTCCACCTGGCCGCGATCCGCATCACCCAATGCGCGGAGGAGCCCCGGCTCGCCAACGAGGTCCTGGTCGACGGCACCTTCAACGTCCTGGAGGCGGCGGCCGAGGCCGGCGTCGCCAAGGTGATCGCCTCCTCCTCGGCGTCGGTGTACGGCATGGCCGAGGACTTCCCGACGACCGAGCGCCACCACCCGTACAACAACGACACCTTCTACGGCGCGGCGAAGGCCTTCAACGAGGGCATGCTGCGCAGCTTCCACGCCATGTACGGCCTGGACTACGTGGCGCTGCGCTACTTCAACGTCTACGGCCCCCGCATGGACATCCACGGCCTGTACACCGAGGTGCTCATCCGCTGGATGGAGCGCATCGAGGCGGGTGAGCCGCCGCTGATCCTCGGCGACGGCCTGCAGACCATGGACTTCGTCGACGTCCGCGACATCGCCAGGGCCAATGTGCTCGCCGCCGAATCGGACCTGACCGACGAGGTGTTCAACGTCGCCAGCGGTACGGAGACCTCGCTGAAGGAGCTCGCGGAGGGCCTGCTGGAGGCGATGGGCGCGACCGGTCTGGAACCGGTGCACGGCCCCGCCCGCGCGGTGAACGGCGTGACCCGCCGGCTCGCGGACACCTCGCAGGCCGCCGACCGGCTCGGCTTCACGGCGCAGATCGATCTGCGGACGGGCCTGAAGGACCTGGTCGAGTGGTGGCGCGCCGAGCGGGAGGCGGCCAAGTGAGCACCGACCGCATCCCGGTGATGATCCCCTGGCTCGGCGAGGAGGAGGCCAAGGCCGCCTCCGACGCGGTGCTGTCCGGGTGGGTCGCCCAGGGCCCGAGAGTGGCCGCCTTCGAGCGGGCCTTCGCCGAACGCGTCGGCGCCGAGCACGCCGTCGCCGTCAGCTCGTGCACCACCGCCCTGCACCTCTCCCTCGTCGCCCTCGGCATCGGGCCGGGCGACGAGGTCGTGGTGCCCTCCCTGTCGTTCATCGCCACCGCCAACGCCGTCCGCTACGTCGGTGCCGAGCCGGTGTTCGCCGACGTCGACCCCGTCACCGGCAACCTGATCCCGGCCACCGTGGACGCGGTGCGCACCGCGCGCACCGAGGCCGTCCTCGCCGTCCACCAGGGCGGCGTCCCCGCCGACGTGCACGCGCTGCGCGCCGCCTGCGCGGACTGGGACCTGCCGCTGGTGGAGGACGCGGCCTGCGCCATCGGCTCGACCGTCGGCGGCAAGCCCGTCGGACACGGCGCGCTGCTCGCCGCCTGGTCCTTCCACCCACGCAAGCTCGTCACCACCGGCGAGGGCGGCATGGTCACCACCGACGACGCCGAGTGGGCGGCCCGGCTGCGCCGGCTGCGCGAGCACGGCATGAACGCCTCCGCGGCGGAACGCCACGCCAGCAACAGGCCCGTGCTGGAGAGCTACCTCGAGGTCGGCTTCAACTACCGCATGACCGACGTCCAGGCCGCCATCGGCCTGGTCCAGCTCGGCAAGCTCGACGCCATGATCGCCCGCCGCCGTGAACTGGCCGCCCGCTACGAGGAGTTGCTGGCCGGCATCCCCGGCCTCACCCCCGTCCATGATCCCGTGCACGGGCAGAGCAACTTCCAGTCCTACTGGGTGCTGCTGGCCGAGGACTTCCCCGTCGGCCGGGACGACCTGCTCGCCGCACTCGCCGAAGCCGGCGTCTCCGCCCGGCGCGGGATCATGGCCGCGCACCTGGAACCCGCCTACGCGCAGCATCCCAGCGCGCCGCTGCCGGTCACCGAGCGCATCAGCCGCGACTCGCTGATCCTGCCGCTGTTCCACACCATGACCGAGGCCCAGCAGGACCGCGTCGTGGCCGCACTGCGCGAACAGGCAGGCAGATGAACGACCTTGTGATCGTCGGGGCGGGCGGCTTCGCCCGGGAGACCGCCCAGGCCGTGGCCGCCGCGGGCGGGTTCAGGCTGCTCGGGCACCTCGACGACAACCCCGCCCTGCACGGCACCGAGGTGGACGGCGTGCCCGTGCTCGGCGGCTGCGACCTGGTCCATGAGCTGCCCGCCGCCCGTGTGGTGGTCTGCGTCGGCAACCCGAGGGACCACGCCGCCCGCGCCCGCCTCGTCGACCGGCTCGCCCTGCCCGAGGACCGCTACGCCACCGTCGTTCATCCCGCGGCGGCGGTGTCGGCCACCTCGCGGATCGGGCCCGGCTCGGTCCTGCTCGCGCACTGCGTGCTGACCGCGGCCGTGCGGGTGGGCGCGCACGTGGCGGTGATGCCGCAGGTCGTGCTCACCCACGACGACGTGGTCGAGGACTTCGCCACCCTCACCTCCGGCGTCCGCCTGGGCGGCGGCGCACGGCTGGAGCGCGGGGCCTACGTGGGCTCCGGCGCCCTGATCAGAGAAGGCACGACGATCGGCGCCTGGTCGCTGATCGGCATGGGGAGTGCCGTGCTCGGTGACGTGCCGCCGGGCGAGGTCTGGGTGGGGAGCCCGGCCCGGCGGCTGCGTGCGGCGGATGCGCCCGCGCTCGACCAACTCGCGTCGCACACACACGACTTCGCGACGCACGCACTGGGGGGACCAGTCATATGAACCAGATTCCGCTCGTGGACCTCAAGGCGGCCCACGAGGAGGTCGCCGACGAGGTACGGGCCGGCTTCGACCGCGTCCTGGCCAACACGGCCTTCGTCGGCGGCGACGAGGTCCGCCACTTCGAGCGCGAGTACGCCGAGTTCGGCGGCATCGCGCACTGCGTGGGTGTCGCCAACGGCACCGACGCCGTCGAACTCGCCCTGCGTGCAAGCGGCGTCGGCCCCGGCGACGACGTCGTGGTGCCCGCCAACACCTTCATCGCCACCGCCGGCGCGGTGGCCCGCATCGGCGCGCGTCCGGTCCTGGCGGACTGCCTGCCCGACAGCTACCTCCTCGACCCGCAGGCCGCACTCGACGCGATCACCCCGGCCACCCGCGCGGTCGTGCCCGTCCACCTCTACGGGCAGATGGCCGACGTGACGGCGCTGACCGGCCAACTGCCGGACGGCGTACGGGTGGTGGAGGACGCCGCCCAGTGCCAGGGCGCGAGCCGCGACGGCCGCACCCCGGGCAGCGGCCACATCGCGGCCACCAGCTTCTACCCGGGCAAGAACCTCGGTGCGTACGGCGACGCGGGCGCGGTCCTCACCGACGACGAGGAGCGCGCCGGCCTGGTGCGCGCGATCGCCAACCACGGGGGCGTCGCCAAGTACCGCCACGACGTGGCCGGGTTCAACAGCCGCCTGGACGGACTGCAGGCCGTCGTGCTGCGCGCCAAGCTGGCCCGGTTGGCGGACGGCAACGCGGCCCGCCGGGCGGCCGCGGCCCGCTACGACACCCTGCTCGCAGGCCTCGCGGCGGCCGGCCGGGTCGCCCTGCCGGTGACCGCCCCCGGCAACCTCCACGTCTGGCACCTGTACGTGATCCAGGTCGCCGGAGCCGACCGCGACGACGTCGTCGGCAAGCTCAACGCCGAGGGTATCGGCGCCGGAGTGCACTACCCCGCCCCGGTCCACCTGACCCCGGCGTACCGCCGACTCGGCCACAGCCGCGGCGACTTCCCGAACGCGGAGCACGCGGCCGACCGGATCCTGTCGCTGCCCCTGTTCCCGCAGATCACCCCCGAGCAGCAGCAGCGTGTCGTCGAGACGCTCACCGACGCACTCGCCGGCTGACCGGTCCCCAGAGTTTCGCTCCACCACCGGCTCCCGCGGGCCGGTCCAGCACAGCACCGCTGAGAGGTACACATGAGACATTGGAGCAGACGGATCAGAGGCACGCGCCTCGCCGTCGTGGCGGCATTGATATTGGCGGTGCTCCCGCTGGCCGGGTCCGCACAGGCAGCGTCCGATCCGTGCGGGTCGGGCTCGAACCCGATCGTGTGCGAGAACAGCAAGACGGGCACTCCGAAGACCGACTGGTTCTCGCCCAACGCCTACGGCGACATCAAGGGCTTCACCACCAAGGAGAGCGTCCAGGCGGGTGACACCGTCCAGTTCAAGATCCAGTCGAAGACCCCGTACAACGTCCAGATCTTCCGGCTGGGCTGGTACGGCGGCGACGGCGCCCGCCAGATGTCGACAGCGGCCCAGGCGGCCGTGACGTATCCGGCCAACTACACGACCAAGCCCGCCAGTTGCACCACCAAGAACACCGGCCTGGTCGACTGCGGCAACTGGCCCGTGACCGCGACCTGGACCGTGCCCGGCGACGCCGTGTCCGGCCTGTACATCGCGAACCTGACGCAGACCGACGGCGACGGCCTCATGCCGTACCCCTTCGTCGTGCGCAACGACGCCAGCACCTCCGACGTCGTCGTGCAGACCAGCGACCAGACCTGGCAGGCCTACAACGACTACGGCGGCCAGGACCTCTACGGCGGCCTGGGCCCCGCGCCCGACGGCCGCGCCTACGAGGTCAGCTACAACCGGCCGCTGGACATCGGCGGCGACAACGGCATCTACGGCTCCGAGTACATGATGCTGGCCTGGCTGGAGCGCAACGGCTACGACGTCAGCTACACCTCCGGCGTCGACGTGTCCTCCGCCAACGGCGCCACCCTGCTGAAGAAGCACAAGGTGTACCTGTCCTCCGGCCATGACGAGTACTGGACGCAGAGCCAGTACTCCAACGTCCTGGCCGCCCGGAAGGCAGGTGTGCGGCAGGGCTTCTTCAGCGGCAACGAGGTCTTCTGGAAGACGCGCCTCGCGCCGAGCATCGACGGCTCCAACACCGCCGACCGCACCCTGGTCTGCTACAAGATGACCAAGATGGCGCAGAACAACGGCATCGCCGATCCCAGCGGCACCTGGACCGGCACCTGGATGGACCCCGCCAGCAAGAACTACGGGCAGGACTACCAGCCGCCGAACATCCTGACCGGCTCCATGTTCACCGTGAACGGCTACCGCGCCGACGCCATCACCGTCCCCGGCTCGTACGGCAAGAACCGGATCTGGCGCAACACCTCCATCGCCAACCTGACATCGAGCCAGACCGCCACGTTCCCGACGGGCACCCTCGGCTACGAGTGGGACAGCGACATCGACAACGCCACCCGGCCCGCCGGGGCGATCGACGTGTCGTCCACGACGGTCGACATCAACGACGAGAAGCTCCGCATGGACTGGGGCAACGTCTACGGCAACGGCACGGCGACGCACAACCTCGTCGAGTTCCGCGACCAGGACTCTGGAGCCCTGGTGTTCGGGTCGGGGACCGTGCAGTGGTCGTGGGGGCTGACCAACGTCCCCACCTACAACCCCGACGACACGGTGGTCACCGAGGACTCCCGGATGCAGCAGGCGACGCTCAACGTGTTTGCCGACATGGGCGTCCAGCCGGCGACGCGGCAGAGCAACCTCGTCGCGGCGACGGCCACCACCGACACCACCGGCCCGAGCGTCACCGTGACGAGCCCCGCCTCCGGGGTCACCGTCCCGGCGCTGAAGCCGGTCACCATCAAGGGCACCGCCTCCGACTCCGGTGGCGTGGTGGCCCGCGTGGAGGTCTCCACCGACGGCGGCTCCACCTGGAAGGCCGCCACCGGCCTGTCCTCGTGGACCTACACCTGGACCCCGACCAGCCCGGGCGCGGCCAACATCAAGGTCCGCGCGGTCGACGACAGCGTCAACATCGGCGCCGTCACCACCATCCCGGTCACCGTCGGGCCGCAGGCCTGCCCCTGCACCATCTGGCCCGCCTCGTCGGTGCCCGGCACCGTCAACGCCGGCGACGGCAGCTCGCTCGAGCTCGGCGTCAAGTTCCGTACCACGGTGGCCGGCTCGATCACCGGGGTGCGCTTCTACAAGTCGCCGGCCAACACCGGCACCCACACCGGCAGCCTGTGGACCGCCTCCGGCACCCGCCTGGCCACCGGCACCTTCTCCGGCGAGACGGCCTCGGGCTGGCAGCAGCTGAACTTCGCCACCCCGGTCAGCGTCAAGGCCAACACCACCTACGTCGCCTCGTACTTCGCCCCCAACGGCGGATACTCCTACGACGGCGGGTACTTCAACGACGGCGACGCGGGCCTGGCCCCGCTGACGGGCCTCAAGTCGGGCACCGACGGCGGCAACGGCGTCTTCCACTACGGCTCGACCAGCGCCTTCCCGAACTCGCAGTCCTCGGGCAGCAACTACTGGGTCGACGTGGTGCTGGACACCTCCACCGCCAGCACGAACCCGCCCACCGTCACCGCGACCTCCCCGACCTCCGGGGCGACCGGCACGTCGATCACGGCGCCGGTGTCGGCCACCTTCAGCGCGGCCGTCGACACCGACAGCGTGACCTTCACCGTGAAGGACGCGGACGGCAGTACGGTGCCGGGAGCGGTCACCTTCCCCTCGGCGAACAAGGCCACCTTCACGCCGTCGACGCAGCTGTCGCTGCACACCACCTACACCGCCTCCGTCCAGGCCTCCGACGTGTGGGGCAACGCCATGACGGATCCGGTGACCTGGTCCTTCACGACCGACTCCACCCCGCCCGCGGTCACCTGCCCGTGCACCCTGTGGCCGGCCTCCGCGACACCGGCCACGACCGATGTGACCGGTGACGCCAACTCGGTCGAGCTGGGCACCCGGTTCACGTCCTCGGCGGCCGGCTGGATCACCGGTGTCACCTTCTACAAGGGCACCGGCAACACGGGCACGCACACCGGCAGCCTGTGGTCGGACGCCGGCACGCTGCTGGCGAGCGGGACCTTCACCAACGAGACGGCCTCCGGCTGGCAGACGCTGACCTTCGCCACCCCGGTGGCGGTCACCGCCGGCACACCGTACGTCGTCTCCTACCACGCGCCGAACGGCAACTACGCGGTGGACGGCGGCTACTTCGCCGGTGCCCACCAGTCGTATCCGCTGACCGGCACGGCCGACACGACCGCGCATCACAACGGGCTCTACCGCTACGGCGCCGACCCGGCCTTCCCCAACGGTTCCTACGGATCCGCGAACTACTGGGTGGGCCCCGTCTTCACCGCCGAGAACCCGAGCGCGTCCCTGGCGACGCAGAAGGCCTCGGAGGCGACCGCCTCCTCGGTGGCGCACACCGCCGACGCGGCGAGCGCCCTGGTCATGTCCGTGGACAAGACGGCCGCGGTGACGTCGGTCAAGGCGAGCGTGAGTATCGTCAAGGGCTCCGCGGCCGCCAAGAAGCTCCATGTGACGGCCGTCGTCTCCTACAACCGGGCGACGCACAAGGTGTCCGTCCACCTCTCCACCCCCCTGCCGGACGGCACACGGTTCAAGGTCACGGTCAAGGCGAAGGACAAGCACCGCCACACGGTGCAGTCCCGCAGCTGGACCCTGACCGGCAAGACCGTCGTCAAGAAGAAGAACTGACCCGTCCGCACGCACCGTCGGTGGTCCGCGCCCTGCGCGGCGCGGACCACCGACGGGGATTGGCTTTGACCGATGAGCAGCGTCAGTGTTGTGATCCCCTGCTACAAGTACGGCCACTTCCTCGCCGACTGCGTGAGCAGCGTCCTGGACGAGCAGGACGGCGTTGACGTCCGCGTACTCATCATCGACGACGCCTCGCCCGACGACTCGGCGGAGGCCGCGCACAAGCTGGCCGCCTCCGACCCGCGCATCGAGGTCCTCGTCCACGAGACCAACAAGGGCCACATCGCCACCTACAACGAGGGCCTGCTGGACTGGGCCGACGGCGACTACGTGGCCCTGCTGTCCGCCGACGACCGGCTGGTCCCGGGCGCGCTGGTCCGCGCCGCCCGGCTGCTGGACGCCCACCCCGAGGCGGGCTTCGCCTACGGCCGCCCGCTGCGCTTCCAGCACGGCGGGCCGCTGCCGAAGGCCCGTACGCAGAGCACCGGTTCGGTCGTCCACCCCGGCCGTTGGTGGCTGGAGCGGCGCTTCCGCGAGGGCACCGGCTGCATCACCTCGCCGGAGGTCGTGGTCCGCACCGACCTGCAGAAGAAGGTCGGCGGCTACGACCCGGCCCTGCCCCACGCCGGCGACATCGAGATGTGGATGCGGCTCGCCGCACACGCCGACGTGGGCTACGTCCGCGGCGCCGACCAGGCCTTCTACCGCGTCCACGGCAAGAACATGTCCACCGTCGACTTCGGCGGCCAGCTCGACGACCTGCGCCAGCGCCTGGTCGCCTTCGACTCGGTGCTCGCCAAGTGCGGCGACCGGCTGCCGAACGCCGGCCACCTCGCCGAGCAGGTCCACACCCGCCTCGCCCGCTTCGCCCTGCGCCGCGCCTACCGGGCCTACGACCGCGGGCGTACCGGCGTCGTACCGGTCGAGGAATGCGTGGCGTTCGCCGAGCAGTGCCTGCCCGGCTACCGGGCGCTGCCCGAATACCGCGCCCTGAAGCTGCGCAGACGGATCGGGCCGAAGGCGATGCCCTATCTGCAGCCGCTGGTGTGGTCGGCCGTGGCCGAGCGCGGGCGGGAGTGGCTGTGGTGGGAGTCCTGGAAGCGCCGCGGCATCTGATGAGTGATCAGTTCAGCCCGGTGGGAAACTCAGTTGGCCACCGGAAGAGGACCGGAGCTACGCCGGCGGCCCTGCGGGGCCGTCCGGCGGCTCAACGCGTACCGGTCCAGCCACAGCGCGCCGATGACCCCGGCCGCCAGCCCCAGCAGCGCCGTCCCCGCGAGCCCGCGGCTCTTGGTGCCCTGCACCTCGGCGGCGCTCGGGGAGGTCAGCACGGAGGGCGTGATCCACGCCTCGGCCGGCACCTGCTCGGCGCTCTGCATCTGCTTGACGTGCGCCGAGTACACCTCGACGATGCGGCGCACCGACGTCACCGCGGCGTCCGCGCTGGCCGCCTGCGACTGCACCTGCAGGGACGGGATCAGATACTGGGGCGTCGCGCTGGTGCCGCTGTTGCGGGGGATCAGGTGGTAGCTCCCCGTCACGCCCGCAGCCCGCAACTCCTTCGTCCCGGCGGGGGACTGCAGCTGCTGCACGACGCCGTAGGAGACCACGGCGAGCGGCGGCTGCAGATTGGTGTACTGGTTGGGCTGGCTGCGCGTCACCGGCGGCTTGAGGACGACCACCGCCGACCCGATGTACTGCGGGGTCGGCCGGACCACGAAGTACGCCCCGGCCATCGTCAGCAGCAGTGCGGCCAGCACGACGTACCAGCGGCGCAGCAGTGCGTCGGCGACGTTCCCAGGCGACATACGAGTTCCTTCCGTCACTCCCGATACTGGCAGGGCACGCGGTGGGATGCCACCGAATGGAGGGATGCATCGTGAGTCTTGGTGAGATATGGGCAATTCTGCGCCGACGCTGGTACTTCATGGTGCCCTTCACCGTTCTCAGCCTGATCGGCGGGGGATACCTGTGGGTGACCGTCCCGGTCTCCTACGAGTCGCACAGCTCGGTCGCGCTGCTCGACTCCTCCGCCGTCGCCCGGCTGGCGCCCACCTTCGGCAACCCCATCTCGAACGCGGGCGGTTCGCTGATCGTCACCGCCGACGTGCTGATCAGGACGCTGGAATCGGCCGACGCCGCCAAGGAGTTGCGCAGCCGCGGGGTCACGGACACCTACACGGCCGGCTTCGCGCCGGCCAGCGACAGCCCGCTGCTCGTGCTCAGCGTCACCGGCACCGACCGGGACAAGGTGCTCAAGGAGACCAACACCCTGACCGCCTTCGCGGGGGAGCAGCTCAACGCCTTGCAGGAGGCCGCCAAGGTCCCGCCCGCGTACGCCGTGCAGACCGCGCCCGTCGTGCTGCCGCAGACCCCGGTGGCCAAGTCCAAGGGCCGCTACCAGGGTGTCGCGGCCGTCCTCATCCTGGGCGTGGTCTCCGCGTTCCTGCTGTCCATCCTGATGGAGGGTGTCTCGGTCGTCCGCCGCCGCTACCGGGAGGCGCCACGGCCGAAGAAGGTCCGCACCCCCAAGCGGATCCGCGCGCCGAAGCGGTCGCGCGCGGGCATGTTCAGCCGCCGGGTCGACGCCACCGCGGTCCTCACCGTCTACCTGGTGCTCGCCTTCTTCATCCCCTCGAACCTCGCCCTGCCCGCGCTCGGCGGAGTGGGCACCCCGGCCAACGTCTTCGCCCTGCTCGGCCTGATGTGGTACCTGGCGACCTGGCTCGGCGGCCGCATCCTGCCCGCCCCGGGCACCCGGCTCGTCCGGGTCTCGCTGTGCGTGCTCGGCCTGGCCGTCCTCGCGGCGTACATCTCCGACGCGATGCGCGAGAGCTCCCACCAGGAGGTCCTCGGCGCCGACCGCGGACTCATCGGCTACCTGGTGTGGGTGTCCCTCGTCGTGCTGACGTCCGCCGCCATGCAGCAGCGCGGCCGCCTGGACGTGCTGATGCGCCGCGTCGTCATCATGGCGTCCGTCGTCGCCGCCATCGGCTTCTACGACTTCTTCGCGGCCACCAACATCGCCGACTCCATCCACATCCCCGGCCTGCAGACCAGCGTCGCGCAGGTCAGCGTGATGGACCGCGGCGCCTTCACCCGGCCTCGCGCCACCACGGCCCAACCCCTGGAATTCGCGGGCATGTTGGCCATCCTGCTGCCCTTCGCCGTCCAGCAGGCCTTCGACCCGGTCCGCCGTCATCTGCACGTGCTGCGCCGCTGGGGCCCGGTGATCCTCATGGCCGGCGCGCTGCCCCTGTCGGTGTCCCGGACCTCGATCATCGGGCTGTTGCTGGTGGCCCTGGTGATGGTGCCGCGCTGGAAGCCGGCCCGGCGCTGGGCCGCGATCGGCGTGCTGACGGCCTCCGTCGCCGTCTTCAAGGTGCTCGTGCCCGGACTGATCGGCACGATCACGGGTCTGTTCGCGTCGTTCCTGTCCAACTCCGACAGCAGCACCCAGGCCCGTACCGTCAAGTACTCGGCGATCGTGCCCTACTTGAAGGAACACCCGCTGTTCGGGCGGGGCTTCGGCACCTTCACCCCGGACCTGTACTTCTTCACCGACAACCAGTACATGCTGGGCCTGGCCGAGATGGGCCTGCTCGGGCTCGTGGCCCTGTTCGTCCTCTTCATCACCGGCATCCACCAGGGCGGCGCGATCCGGCGGCTGGCCCGCACCGACGCCGACCGCGAACTGGGCCAGGCCTTCTTCGCCTCCGCCCTGGTCGCCATGGTCAGCAGCGCCACCTTCGACTCGCTCAGCTTCCCCATGTTCGCCGGCATGTTCTTCCTGATGCTGGGAGCGGGGGCCAGCTACCTGGGCTTCATCCGGCGCGAGGCGGCCGCGGCCGGCGTGCCCGGCCCACGCACGACCCCGGAAGCCGAGCTTCCCCAACTAGTGGAGTCCCGATGAGCAGTGAAGTCCCGGCGGGCAGTGGGGTTCCCACGAGTACGACCGTCGCCGTCATCGTCGTCACGTGGAACAGCGCGTCGGTGCTCCCTGGCTTCCTCGCCGCTCTCCCCGACGGCATGACCGGCCTCGACTGGCACCTCGTCGTGGCCGACAACGACTCCGCCGACGACACCGTGGACGTCCTCAAGACCCTGGCCCCCGAGGCCACCGTCGTCCAGACCGGCCGTAACGCCGGCTACGCGGCCGGGGTCAACGCGGCACTGGAGGCGGCCGGTGACGTGGGGGTCGCCCTGATCTGCAACCCCGACATCCGCATGCGGCAGGGGTGCGCCAAGCGCCTCGTCGACAGCCTCGGGCCGGAGGTCGGAATCGCCGTACCCCTGCTCCACGAGGAGGGAAAGGGCACCCCGCACCACTCACTCCGCCGCGAGTCGAGCGTACTGCGGGCGCTCGGCGAGGCGACCATCGGCAACCGCCGGGCCGGCCGCTTCCCGGCCCTGAGCGAAATGGTCACCGACCCCGCCGCCTATCGGCGCCCCACCCGCGCCGACTGGGCGACCGGCGCGCTGATGGCCATCTCGGCCGAGTGCCGTGCGGCGTGCGGCCGTTGGGACGAGTCGTTCTTCCTCTACTCGGAGGAGACGGAGTACTGCCTGCGCGCGCGGGACGCGGGCTACGCGACCCAGCTGGAGCCGACGGCCGAGGCCGTGCACCTCGGAGGCGACTCCCAGGTCTCACCACGGCTGTGGACCCTGCTCACGCTCAACCGGGTGCGGTTGTACGGACGGCGCCATGGCGCCGCGGCCACTCTCTGCTTCCGCGGCGCGGTGCTGCTGCGCGAGGCATCACGGGCGGCGCTGGGCAGGAAGGCGAGCCGCGCGGCGGCGGTCGCGCTGCTGAGGCCGGGGGCGCTGAGGGCAACGCCGGGACCATGACTCAGCGATCCTCTTGTTCGGGACTTCGGTCCGCCACGCACCCCATCGTGGTCACCGACACCGTCCAACTTGGTGGCCCGGTCGACCTAGTCGGCGCTGTACTCCTCGGGAAGGATCGGCCGGTACAGACACGGACCGCCGCTCGGGTAACTGCTCGCGTAGACGGTGACGGTCGCCTCCGACGCGAACGAGTAGGCGTGTCGCTTCCAGTCCTTCGGGAACAGCGCGTAACCGTGGTGAGGGCAGGTGGGCGTCAGACCGTCTTGACTACCGTGCCGGTCGCTTCCAGCGCCGTCACCTCCTCGGCCGGTGCCGTCCTGTCGGTGATCAGGGTGTGGAGGAGTGAGGTCGGGCCGACGTAGGCGTATGCGGTGTGGCCGAGTTTGCCGGCGTCCGTGGCGAGGATGACGCGGCGCGAGGACGTGATGCTCGCCTTCTTCACCGCCGCGTCGTCGAGGTCGTACGCGGTCAGGCCCTCGGCCGCGCTGAGCCCGCAGCAGCCGACGACTGCGGTGTCGAAGCGGAGGGCCGCCAGGGAGGCGAGCGTGAGCGGTCCGGTGAGGGCGCCCTCGGCGGCGCGGGGCCGTCCGCCGGGCACCATGAGCGTGGCCCGGCCCGGGGGATCGCTCAGGATGTGGATGGCCTGGAGCGACAACGGCATGACGGTGACCGGCCGTTCACGCAGCAGGCGCGCGACCTCCAGGCAGGTGGTGCCGCTGTCGAGGAGCACCGTCTCGCCGTCGGCGATGAGCGCGGACACCTCGGCGGCGATCCGGCGCTTGGCGTCGACGGCCTCGTGGGCGCGCAGCGCGAAGGGTGGTTCCTCGCCCCGCAGGAGGAGGGTGCGGGCCCCGCCGCGGACGCGTTCGAGCACGCCCTGCGCGGCCAGCGTGTCGAGGTCGCGCCGGATGGTCATCTCCGAGGCGCCGGTCAGCTCGGCGAGCTCCGTGACCGTCACGGTGCCCGACTCCCTGACGGCCTGCGCGATCAGCCCGTGCCGGTCTGCGTTGCTCATACCGCGATTGAACACCACGACAGAACGAACAAGCAAACTGTTCATGAAGCAGCCTTTCAAACACAAATTCTGTTCGTTATGGTGCGTGGCATGGAACGCACGCTTCGATCCGCCCGTGTGGCGACCTTCGTCTACTTCGTCCTCTGCGGCACCATGATGGGCACCTGGGTGGTCCACATCCCCGCCATCGAGGAGCGCGTGGGCATCAGCCACGCCACGCTGGGCGGCCTGCTCGTGCTCCTCGGTTTCGGGGCCTTCGCCGGTATGCAGATGGCGGGCCGGCTGTCGGACCGCCTCGGAGCGCGCGTCGTGCTGCCGGCGTCCGGCGTGCTGTGCAGCGCGGCCCTGGTGCTGCCCGGTCTGCCCCGCGATCCCTGGAGCCTGGCCGGTGCCCTGTTCGTCTTCGGCTTCTTCAACGGCTTCCTCGACGTGAGCATGAACGCCCATGCCGTGCACGTGGAGAAGGCCTACGGCCGCCCGGTGATGTCGGCCTTCCACGCCACGTTCTCCGTCGGCGGCGTGATCGCTGCGCTCGTCGCCGCGGGTGCCGCCGGCGCGGGGCTGAGTCCGGCGGTAACTCTGGGCACCTCGGGGGCGGTTGGCATCGTGATCGCGCTGGTGTCCGCGCACAGCCTGCTGCCGAACGCGCCCGAGCCCGTCGCTGACGCCGGTGGGGCGGAGCCGGTCGTGAAACGGCACGGAGCGCCCGGACGGATCCGGATCCTCGCCGTCCTCGCCGCCATGGTCATGCTGGCCGAGGGCGCGGCCAACGACTGGAGCGCGCTGCACCTGAAGAACATCCTCGGCGCACCCGCGAGCACCGCCGCCTTCGGATACGGCGCCTTCGCGGCGGCCATGACCGTGGGACGGCTGATCGCCGACCGCATCTCGGGCCGGTTCGGGGCCCTGGCCGTGCTGCGCCACGGCGCGATCATGGCGGCCGCGGGGATCACGATCGCCGCCGTCTCACCGTGGATCTGGGCCGCGTTCGTGGGCTGGGCGCTCTTCGGCCTGGGCCTGTCCGGCTGCGTGCCCCAGCTGTTCAGCGCCGCCGGGCGCGCCGACGCCGCGACCGCCGGCGCCAACGTCTCCCGCGTCGCCGGCATCGGCTACCTCGGCATGCTCTCCGGCCCGGCCGTCATCGGCTGGATGACCCACCTCGTCGCCCTGAACCACGCCTTCCTGCTGCTGACGGTGCTGTGCGTGATCACGGCGGCGGCTGCCGGGGTGCTGCGCGGTGTCTCCGACGGTACGCGGGAGGTGGTGCGCAGCGGTCAGCGAGCGGAGGTGCGGGACGGGTCCTGATACGGCGCCGAAGTCGTCGCCGTGGGGCAGGACTTGAGCGGCCGTTGGCCCACCGAGCCGGTGGGCAGCGCGATGTAGGCGTAGCACTGGGCCCAGCCGGACGCGGCGACCTGCACCACGAGAACGGTGCGGTCCTGCTCGCGGACGAGGGAGCGCGCCGGTCGGTGCTGCAGCGCGTCGATGATCTCCTGCTCGGTGAGCACACCGTCGGCGTCGGCGTCCTCGAGCCTGCCCCTGAGCCGGTCGGCCGACACGGTGACAGCGGCCTGCGAGCCGAAGTCGCGACCACGCGCGGCGTGTCGCCAGGAGGCGAAGAACCAGACCACCAGCGCGGCGGCCAGCAGGATGCAGCCCAACACCGAGATGCCGAGACAGGAGAGCGTACGGGCGAGGACCTCTCGACGGCGCATCACGCGTTTGGTCGGCCTGCGTCAAGTTCGAGGGTGATCCGCGTCGCCGAGGAAAGGATTATGGACGCGTACACGAGCGGGAATGCGACGTGCGAGGGTCGACCCCAAAGGCATGCTGCCGTGATCGCGACGATGGCGGCCGCGGCAATGGCGAAGTTTCCAGCGCGTCGGAACAACAGCCAGGGGACGGCGATCAGGCACATCGTGCCGAGCAGCTTCAGGCCCGCCGCAGGGGACCCGATCAGCCAGAACATGCCTATCTCCGCATAGCGCAGAGACAGCAGGCAGGTGATACCGGTGGCACATATCAAGGCGACCGTGAGCGCGTCCTTGAACGATCTGCAGCGTATGCCGAGCACGACTCCGGATCCTACGCTCCATTGACGACCTCGCCGTCACGGGCTGGAGACCGCAGGGCCTGCCGTGTGCTGGGTCTCCTCCGTCGCCGCCCAGGCCGCCAGGAGTTGGAGGGCGTCGTGGTCGGGGGTGCCGGGGGCGGCGCTGTAGGCGGTGAGGGTCAGGCCGGGGTGGGCCGGTAGTTCCATGGCGTCGAAGTCGAGGGTGAGGACGCCCACCGCGGGGTGGCGGAAGGACGTGCGGCCGGTGTGGTGCAGCCGCACGTTGTGCTTGGCCCAGGCGGTGCGGAACTCCTCGCTACGGGTGACGAGTTCGCCGACGAGCCCGGTCAACTCGCCGTCGTGCGGGGCCCGTCCGGCCTCGGTGCGCAGCAGCGACACGGTGGTGTTCACGCACTCCTGCCATTCGGGGAAGAAGTCGCGGCCCTGCGGGGTCAGGAACGTGAACCGGGCGATGTTCACCGTCTCGACGCTCCGGTCGGCGAACAGCGGGGCGTAGAGCGCGCGGCCCAGGCGGTTGGTGGCCAGGATGTCCAGCCGTCCGTTGCGGATGAAGGCGGGGGAGTCGGTCATCGACGCGAGCACGCGCAGGACGCTGTCCGGCAGCGGCCCGCGCGCCCGCTTGCCGCGGCGGGCAGGGCGTTTGGCGGCGCGGGCCAGGTCGAAGAGGTGGGCGCGTTCGGCGTCGTCGAGCTGGAGGGCGTTGGCCACGGCGTCCAGGACCGTCTCCGAGGCGCCGGCGAGGTGGCCGCGTTCGAGGCGGACGTAGTAGTCGATGCTGACGCCGGCGAGCAGAGCGACTTCCTCGCGGCGCAGGCCGGGCACGCGCCGGTTTCCGCCGTAGGCGGGCAGGCCCGCCTGCTGCGGGGTGATCTTGGCGCGGCGGGAGGCCAGGAACTCGCGGATGTCACTCTCGGTACTCACGCATTCCAGGCTAATCCGGTCGCCGGGCGCGTGGGGTTCCTGTCGGTACTGAAGCGGCAGCCGCCGATGAAGCCGCCGGCCGAACGTTCCACCGGCGACGCCTGGGCCGACGGCCGCCCACCGCCCGTCCCCATGTGTTTGACAAAACGGAACTCTGTTCCGCATGCTAATCGGAACGACGTTCCGATTCAGATTCGCCGAGGCCGGATACGCCTCACCACTCGCCTGCCGCCGCCTCGTTGCGAGCTGTCGCGGCACAGACCTGGAAGGGAACCGTCCCTATGCCCGCCTCGATCGACCCCGCCCCCGCATCGCCCGAATCCCCCGCCCCCGTCCTGTCCTACAGTCCGGTGGTCCTGCCCGTGCCCGGACGGCCCGTGGACCTCCAGGTCCGCGTCTCCGCGCCCGTGACCGGGACCGGCCTGCCGGTCATCCTGCTCTCGCACGGGCACGGAGGCTCCAACAACCTCTCGTCGCTGAACGGGTACGCGCCCCTCGCCAACCTCTGGGCTGCGGCCGGATTCGTGGTCGTCCAACCCACCCACCTCGACTCCGCGACCTTGAGCGACCGGCTCGCCGGTGCTCCCGGCGCCCCCTTGTTCTGGCGCTCCCGTGCAGAGGACATGCGCCACATCCTCGATCGGCTCGGCGACATCGAGCAGGCCGTACCGCTGCTCGCCGGGCGCATCGACCACGATCGGATCGCGGTGGCCGGGCACTCGCTCGGCGGCCACACCGCCGGGCTCCTGCTGGGCGCCCGCCTCACCGACCCCGACACGGGGGAGGAAGTGGACCTCCTCGAGTCCAGGATCAAGGCGGGCGTGCTGCTCGCCGCACCGGGCAGGGGCGGTGACGTCCTCAACGGGCCGATGGCCGGGATGGTGCCGTTCTTCCGCACCACCGACTTCTCCACCATGACCGTCCCGGCCCTGGTCGTCGCCGGCGACAAGGACGACTCGCGGCACTTCACCGACGTGGGTCCCGACTGGCACACCGACCCCTACCACCTCGCCCCCGCGCCCAAGTCCCTGCTGACCCTGCTGGACGCCGGACACATCCTCGGCGGGATCTCCGGATACGACGCGGCCGAGACGGCGCAGTTGTCGGACGAGAACCCCGGCCAGGTGGCGGCCCTCGGACGCCTCACCTCGGCCTACCTGCGCAGTCGGTTCCAGCCCGGTGACGATGCCTGGGAGACGGCGTGCAAGGAGCTGGCGGCCGGTGCCGCGCCGATGGGGCGGGTCGAGTCCAAGTAGTCCACCCCGGCCGGGCGGCTACGGGCGCCGAGCTCCCGTCACCGTCCGGGAGGGCGCCGCGGCGCCTCAACCCCGCGGCACCCCCGTACTGTTCCGCACCACCAACCGCGGCGTCATCGTCGTCAGTACCGCCCGCTCCCGGCGGGACTCGACGCGTTCGATGAGGAGGCGGGCCGCGGTGGAGCCCATGTCGTGGCCCGCCTGGTCGACGCTGGTGAGCTGGACCGTGGCCAGGTCGGCGAGGGCCGTGTTGTTGTAGCCGACGAGCGAGACGTCCTCGGGGACGCGCAGGCCGAGTTCGTGGGCGGCGCGCCAGACGCCCAGTGCGGCGACGTCGGCGCCGGTCATGATCGCGGTCGGCGGATTGTTGCCGGTCAGCAGGCTCATGCCCGCCTTGTGGCCGCCCTCGTCCGAGTACGCCGTGCGGCTGATCTGTGCGTGGCCGGCGAGCCCGTGCCGTTCCATCGCGTCGGTGTAGCCGGTGCTGAGCACGATCTCCGGCGTACGGGCCCACTTGCTGCTGCGCGTACCCGGCGACGAGACCAGCGCGATGTTGCGGTGCCCCAGCTCCACCAGGTGGTCGACGACCAGACCGGCCCCCGCCGCGTCGGCGTCGACCACGGAGTCGTGCAGGTCGGACGCGTCATGGTGGCCGATGACGACAGTGGGGGTGGACTGCGCCGTGGTCAGGACCTCGGAGCGCTGGATGCCGGGCGCGATCAGCAGCAGGCCGTCCATCTGGCGGTCGACCATGGACCGGATGGTGCGCTGCTGGGCGTCCGCGCCGAATCCCGCCGCGCCGATCATGACGGTGTACTCGCTGTCGCGCAGCTCGTCGCGGACGCCGTCGAGGATGTCGGCGAAGAAGGCGTTGCGGATGTTGTCCAGCAGGACGCCGATCGTGTACGTGCGCCCGCGCATGCCCCGTGCCGCCGCGTGCGGGCGGTAGTCGAGCTCGGCGATGGCCGCGCGGACCTTCTCCTGCATCGCCGCGCTGACGCCGTAGGCGTTGCGGAGCACCTTGGAGACCGCGGCGGTGGACACGCCCGCGTGCTGCGCCACGTCCGTGATGGTGACGCGTTTCCTCGGCTGCGGCTCGTGGCCCATGTTCGGCTCTCCCTGGGTCTCCTGCTGACCTTAATGAAGATAACGGTCTACACGATACGGCAGAGGCGGCGGAAGCGGTTCACCCCCGTTTCGTCAGCGTTACCGGCGGAAGTCTTGACGGTTGGTGCATCGCGCTGCATCGTGGTGCGCACTTCGCCGTGGATAACGTTTTACAAAATCGTCCACGAGCGCTTCCCTCGCCGTGCCCGCCCCCGGCGCCGCACCGCCCGACTCCGCCCTCACCGACGACAGGGAGCCTGCCGTGAACACCGTCTCGTCCTCCGCCAGAAGGGCCCGCCTGGCCGGGCCGACCGCCGGCGCCGCCGCCCTGGCCCTCATCGCCACCGCCTGCGGAGGCACCGGCAGCGGCTCGGCCTCGTCCCCGGACCACTTCAGCTACCTGACGAACACCGAGAACACGACGGTGAAGACGGCTCTGACCACCCTGTCGAAGGGAGCCTGCAGCGCGGCGCAGAAGGCGCTGCCGCTGAAGGTGGAGACCGTGCCGCAGACCAGCCTCGACCAGAAGCTCCAACTGCTCGCCGGACAGGGCGCGTTGCCCGTGCAGTTCGCGGCCGGCAACGCCCCCGCGCTGACCCAGCAGCTCTACACGTCCGGCAAGATCGCCGATCTGGAGAAGGAGCTGAAGAGCCTCGGCGTCTACGACCGGCTGGAGCCCTCCGCGGTCTCCACCATCAAGGCCCTGTACGGCGGGAAGCTCGCGGTCCTGCCGTACGAGTACAACATCGAGGGCATCTTCTACAACAAGAAGGTCTTCAGCGACAACGGCATCGCCGTTCCCGGCACCTGGGACGAACTCGTCGCCGCGGCCGCCGCGTTGCAGAAGAAGGGCATCCAGCCGTTCTCCGCCTCCGGCCAGCAGGGCTGGCCGCTGACCCGGCTGATCAGCGGCTACCTCTACCGCAGCCTCGGACCCGACGCGCTCAAGGACGTCGCCGACGGCAAGGCCAAGCTGACCGACCCCGCCTACGTCGAGGCGGCGCAGCAGGTCGCCGACCTCGGCAGGAAGGGCTACTTCGGCAAGGGCGTCGGCTCCATCGACTACGACACCGCCTTCAACCAGTTCCTCACCGGCAAGGCCGCCATGTTCTACATGGGCAGCTGGGCGCTGACGAACATCGCCGACCCCGAGCAGGACAAGATCGGTGCCGCGAACGTCGGGTTCATGCCGTTCCCCGCGGTCTCCGGCGGCAAGGGCTCCGTCGACCAGTACCCGTCCAACGTCGGCCTGCCCATGACCCTCGGCAAGCGCACCTTCGACAAGAACGTCGGCTCCTGGGTGAAGTGCATCGCCGCCCACTACGGCACCACCGCGCTCAAGGACCAGGGCTCGATCTCCGGCTTCAGGACCAGCGGCACCGTCGCGGACACCAACGCCGTCACCGGGCAGGTCCGCAAGACCATCAGCAGCTCCCGGCGGAACGTGCTGTGGTTCGAGGCCCTGTTCAGCACCAAGGCCACCACCGTCAGCCAGACCAACGCGGCCTCGCTGGTCAACGGCAGCATGAGCGCCCGGCAGTTCATGCAGACGGTGCAGGACGCCCTGTCGACCAAGTGACGCCGGCCCGGCGGCCGGCCGGCCCGTGCAACCGGTGCGCCCCGGCCGCCCGGCACACCCGACAACGAAGTGGACGCACCCATGCACCGCGTACTCGGTGACCGCAGGGCCGTGGTGATCCTGCTCGGTCCCGCCCTCCTCGTCTATTCCCTGATCATGCTCGTGCCCATGGTGTGGTCGCTGGGATACTCCTTCACCAAGGGCAACACCATCGACGGGTTCACCGGCAACGGCCTGGCCAACTTCCAGCGCCTGGTCACCGATCCGGCCGTGCGCGAGGCCCTGTGGTTCACGCTCAAGTACGCCGCCGCCGTGACCGCGGGCCAGGTGGTCGCCGGCTATCTCCTGGCCCTGCTCTACGTGTTCTTCCTCAAGAAGGCCTCCGCCCTCGTCCGCACCCTGGTGTTCTTCCCGGTCGTCCTGCCCACCGTGGCGGTCGGCCTGCTGTTCCAGAAGTTCTTCCAGATCGCCCCGCAGACCGGCCCGGTCAACTCCCTGCTCAACGCGGTCGGTCTGGATTCCGTCGACTGGTTCGGCAGCGCCGGCCACGCCTTCTGGGTCCTGATCATCATGGACGTCTGGCGCTCCATGGGCTTCTACGCCGTCCTGCTGTTCGCCGGACTCGTCGACATCCCCGAGGAGGTGCTGGAGTCCGCCCGCCTCGACGGCGCCACCGGCGTGCGGCTGGTCCGCCACATCGTGCTGCCGATGTCGTTCCCGGTGCTGATGTCGTCCCTGGTCTTCAGCATCAACGGCACCCTGAAGGTCTTCGACTCGATCGTCGCCCTCACCAACGGCGGCCCGGGCAACAGCACTTCGCCGCTGACCCTGTACATGTTCCAGACGTCGTTCACCTACGGCGACTACGGCTACGGCAGCACCGTCGCCCTGCTGCTGACCGTGGTGTGCCTGCTGGTGAGCCTGGTCGTCTTCCGCCTCTCGCGCCGCGACCTCACGGAGGGCTGAACCATGGCCGTAGACACGCCGTTCAAGACCGCGGCCGCCACGGACGGGAGGCCCGGACGCGCCGTCCGCCCCCTCCGCCGCCGCACCACCCGCGGCCGCAGCCGCTGGTGGGCCAGGGCCGTCGTCGCCGTCCTGCTGGTCGTCGAGATCTATCCGCTGGTATGGATGTTCCTCACCTCGCTGAAGTCGAACAGCGACTACCTCGACCACTCCACCTGGAGCCTGCCCACGCACTGGGAGTGGGGCAACTACGGCGAGGCCTGGACGACCGGCAACATCGGCCTCTACGTGCAGAACAGCCTGCTGGCCGTCCTGCCCGCCCTCGCGCTCATCCTGCTGCTGGGCAGCGCGGCCGGCTTCGCCCTGCAGATCATGGTGTGGAAGGGCCGCAGCCTCACCCTGCTGATCTTCCTCGCCGGCATGATGGTGCCGGCCCAGATGATCCTGCTGCCGCTGTTCACCGTCTACTTCCAAACCGGCCTGTCCGGCACCCTGTGGCCCCTCGTGCTGACGTACACCGGAACCGGCCTGCCGCTCGCGGTGTTCATGATGGCGACGTACTACAAGAGCCTGCCGCGCGAGCTCTTCGAGGCCGCCACCATCGACGGCGCGGGCATCCTGCGCTCGTTCTGGACCATCAGCCTGCCCATGGTCCGCAACGCCGTCCTCACCGTCGGACTGGTGCAGTTCTTCTTCCTCTGGAACGACCTGCTCATCGCGCTGACCTTCACCAACAGCCAGGACCTGCGCACCGTCCAGGTCGGCCTGCTCAACTTCACCGGCGACTTCGGCGCCACCCAGTACGGCCCGCTGTTCGCCGCCATCTGCATCAACGTCTTCGGCACCCTGGTGATCTACCTCTTCCTCAACCAGAAGGTGATGAAGGGACTCACCTCGGGAGCCGTCAAGGGCTGATCACCGCAGCGCCGACACCGCACCAGCCCGCATCCACGGAAGGCCCCACACCTGTGTCCTCTCAGCCTGCCCCGGTCACCTTCGAGCACCTCCTCGACGGCCTCGGCACCGGCGTCCCCGAGCCCCGACTGTCCTGGACCCTGCCCGCCGGCACCGGCGCCCAGGTCGCCCACGAGATCGAGATCGCACGCGGCGGCGTGACCGAGCGCACCGGCCGGATCGCCAACTCGCTGCAGATCCTGGTGCCTTGGCCCGGTCGCCCCCTCGTCTCCCGGGAACGCGCCGTCGTCCGCGTGCGCGTGTGGACCGCCGACGCGCCGGCCGCGCCCTCCGCGTGGAGCGAGCCCGCGGCCGTGGAGGCCGGACTCCTCCAGCCCTCCGACTGGCAGGCCCGGCCGGTCGGCCCCGCCTGGCCCGAAGACCCGGACAGCGACCGCCAACCCGCGCGCGTCCGGAAGGACTTCACCCTCCCCGGACCCGTCACCCGAGCCCGTCTGTACATCACCGCCCACGGCCTGTACGAGGCCGAGATCAACGGCCGCCGCATCGGTGACGACACGCTCTCGCCCGGCTGGACGGTCTACGGAGAGCGCCTGCGCTACCACACCTACGACGTCACCGCCCACCTCGCCGAGGGCGCCAACACCCTCGGTGCCTGGCTCGGCGACGGCTGGTACCGCGGCCGCATCGGCTTCGACGGAGGCCATCGCAACCTCTACGGCCGCGACCAGTCGCTCATCGCCCAGCTCGAAGTCACCCACGACGACGGCACCGTCACGGTCGTCGCCACCGACCCCACCTGGCAGGCCGCCACCGGCCCGATCCTCTTCAGCGGTCTGTACGAGGGGGAGACGTTCGACGCCCGCCTGCACGACCCCGCCTGGTCCACCCCCGACGGCCGCACCGGCGACGAAACCGGCGACGAGACCTCCGGCGGCGCCTGGACCCCGGTCGCCGTCGGCGAGCGCGACCCCCGCACCCTCGTCGCACCGACCGCGGCTCCGGTGCGCTGCACCGAGGAGATACGCCCCGTCACCGTGACGCCCAGGCCCGACGGACGCCTGCTGCTCGACTTCGGGCAGAACCTGGTCGGGCGGCTGCGTATCACCGTCGACGGGCCGGCCGGCACCACCGTCACCCTGCGCCACGCCGAGGTCCTCCAGGACGGCGAACTCGCCACCCGGCCGCTGCGCGCCGCCACCGCCGAGGACACCCTCGTCCTGCCCGGCGCCGCCCTCACCTGGGAGCCGCGCTTCACCCTGCACGGCTTCCGCTACGCCGAGATCACCGGCTGGCCCGGCGGCCCCGTCGAGGACGCCGTCGTGGCCCGCGTCCACCACACCGACATGCGCCGCACCGGCTGGTTCGCGTGCAGCGACCCGCTCGTCAACCGCCTGCACGAGAACGTGGTGTGGAGCATGCGCGGCAACTTCGTCGACATCCCCACCGACTGCCCGCAGCGCGACGAACGCCTCGGCTGGACCGGCGACATCCAGGTCTTCGCCCCCACCGCCTCCTTCCTCTACGACTGCGCCGGCATGCTCGACTCCTGGCTGTGCGACGTCGCCGTGGAGCAACTGCCCGACGGCACCGTCCCCTGGTACGTCCCCGTCATCCCCGGCGGCCCGCAGTGGACGCCGATCCGGCCGGGCGCCGCCTGGGGCGACGTCGCCGCGCTCACCCCCTGGGTCCTGCACCAGCGCTTCGGCGATCTGGAACTGCTCCGCCGCCACTTCCCGACCGGCCGCGCCTGGGTGGATCTGATGGCCCGCCTGGCCGGACCCGACCGGCTGTGGGACACCGGCCACCAGCTCGGCGACTGGCTGGACCCGATCGCCCCGCCGGACGACCCGGCCGCCGCCCGCACCGACCGCCACCTCGTGGCGACCGGCTACTTCGCCTGGTCCACCCGCCATCTGGCCGACTCCGCCCGCGCGTTGGGCCACGACGACCTGGCCGCCGACTACGGCCGGCTCGCCGAGGAGGTGGCCGACGCCTTCCGCCGCCGCTACGTCCTGCCCGACGGCCGTATGACCAGCGACAGCCCGACCGCCTACTCCCTGGCCCTGGTGTTCGGTCTGCTCGACGATCCCCGTCAACGCCGCACCGCCGCCGACCGGTTGGCGGAGCTCGTGCTGCTGGACGACGCCCGGATCGCCACCGGCTTCGTGGGCACCCCGCTCATCTGCGACGCCCTCACCGACAACGGCCATCTCGACGTCGCCTACCGGCTGCTCACCCAGACCGAGTGCCCCTCCTGGCTCTACCCCGTCACCATGGGGGCGACGACGATCTGGGAGCGCTGGGACAGCCTCCGCCCGGACGGCACCCTCAACCCCGGCGGCATGACCTCCTTCAACCACTACGCCCTCGGGGCCGTGGCGGACTGGCTGCACCGCGTCGTCGGTGGCCTGGAGCCCACCTCGCCGGGCTACCGCACCCTCCGCTTCCGCCCCCGCCCCGGCGGCGGCATCACCTCGGCGACGACACGGCACGACACCCCCTACGGCACCGCCTCGATCGCCTGGGAGCAGACCGCGACCGGCATGACGGCGGACGTGGTCGTGCCCGACGGCTGCGAAGGCGTGGTGCACCTGCCGGGCTGCGCCCCCGTCCCCGTAGGACCGGGCCGGCACCGGCTGGACAGCGGGGAACTCGACCGCGCCGCGGCCTGAGACGCGCGGGCCGGTGGCGGTTCTGAGAACACGACGACGGGGCCGGGGGGGGGGGGGTGGGGGCGGCCGCCCCCAACCCCCCCCCTCTTCTCCCTAGGGCGTCCTGACCCGCCCCCGCCCGGCCCCGTCCTGCTGCTCAGGAGGTCAGGGCGACATCCACGTGGGCGCAGCCGGTGCGGGCCGCGAGGGGCCAGGGCTCGAAGGTGTCCGCGGGCAGCTGGACGAACATGCGGTGCTGATGGGAGATGACGCCGGTGGCCGGTGTGTCCAGGAGGCGGGCCAGGACGTAGGCGGCGGACAGGCTGGTGACGTCGCGGATGGTGCCCAGCGGCAGCAGGGAGCGGGTCTCGGCGATCGCCTCGTGCTCACCCGCCCGCAGGACGACGCGCGTTCCGGGTGCGATGCCGTGCGCGGCGATGGCGACCGCGATGTTGTCGAGGTCGTCGGAGCCGACGGCGGCCAGCGCCCGGGCCCGGTCGAGGTGGACCTTCTCCATGACGGCCCGGTCGCCGCCGTGGCCGGTCAGAACGGGAATGCCGAGGGAGCGCGCGAGGCGGACGCCCGGCGCGTCGGGGTCGCGCTCGACGCCGACCACCGGCACGCCCAGGCGCCGCAGTTCACCGCACAGCCGCAGGCCGACCTGGCCGATGCCGACGACGATGACATGGTTCGCGCGGGGGATGGTGCGCGGTCCGATCAGCCCGACCAGGCGGGGCCCGAGCATCCGGTCGATGAGGCCCGCGGTGAACATGGCGCTGAAGACGATGGTGCCGAGCATGAACACGCTGGCCACCACGGGATACACGGTGGAGTGCTCGGGTGCGGCCGCCGGTCCGACGGTGGCGACGACGCGGGCGGCGTCGAACAGCGCCTGCGCGGGGTGGTGCCCGAGCGCGATCAGCCAGGTGAGGTCGGCGAGAAGGACGGCGAGCATGCCCAGCATGCCGACGAGCATCAGCCGGGTGCCCGCGTCATGGGGCCGCAACTGCCCTGCCAGGCGGCCGATCCGGGACCGGCGGTGGTCCCGCTCCGGTCTCCAGGGCCGGGCGGACGGGGTGTGCCCGTCGGTGACCTGCACGGCATGCGGGCGGCCGTCCTTGTGGGACAGGGCCGCGATCGTGCCGTCGAGGCAGGGTCCGGCGAGGGCGGGCGCGGCCAGGTCGGCGGGGGAGGTGACATGGCACTGCGGCAGCAGGCGCAGGAGTTCGCCGGCCATGGTGCGGTCGAAGATGGTGACGGTGATCGGGGTGCGGTCGGACATGTGGGCGACGGCCAGGGCGTAGCGCAGTGCCGCGACGTCGTCGTGCAGCAGCACCGCCACCGCGTCGGGCGGCGGCGTCATGGCGGCCCGCAGTTCCTCGTCACGGGGCTTGGTCAGGTGCCGCACCATGTGCGCACCCTCGCGCAGGGACGCGCACACCCGGCGCGCCACGTTGGTCTCGCCGATGACGACGAAGGAGCGGCCGCCGGCCGGGGCGGGGGAGTGGTTCACGGCGTCTCGTCATCCTCCGGTCAGCTGCAGTCGGCGGGGCGGTGTGGACGGTGGGGTCGAGGAAGGCTTCGTCATGGGACCTAGCGTCGGCCTTTCGCGGCGGCGATCATGCCGCCGAATTGGATGACGATCACGTGGCGGGTTGTACGGTCGCCTCACTTGACAGGAAGGATCCGATTTGCGTGGTGCGGCGGTGGGGCCGGGACCTGCCGTAATTCGCTTGACCTGAGCACGGGGTGGGGCTGCACTGTCGCGGGGCACCACGCGCCGTGGTGCCGTCGTCCCGGGGAGGCAGCCGCAGCAACGGAGATTCGTTCCACGACCGACCAGGACCGCGACGTCTTCGTCGACACCCTCCATGCCGCGTTCGGACGCTTCCCGGAAACCCCGGCCGAGGACGGCGGCGGGGTGTGGTGGGCGGCGCTCGAGATGGACCGCAACCTGCTCGCCGTGACGGCGGAGGGGCGGCCCGTCGGCACGGCGGGTGCGTACTCCTTCGAACTCACGCTGCCCGGCGAGACCCTTGTCCCCGTCGCCGGGGTGACCGCGGTCGGCGTCCTGCCCTCGCACCGGCGCCAGGGCGTGCTCAGCGCGATGATGCGGCACCAGCTCACCGAGCTGCGGGCGCGCGGGGAGGCGATGTCCGTCCTCCTGGCCTCCGAGGCCCTGATCTACCGCAGGTTCGGCTACGGCCCGGCGACGTACACGCAGCGGGTGACGGTGCCGCGGCACCGGGGAGCGTTCGCGGGACTCCGGGGCGGTGAGGCGGACGCCGCGCCGGCCGGCACGGTCGAGGTACTGCGGCGTGCCGAGTGCGGCGACCTCCTGGAGGAGATCTACGACCGCTACCGCCGCACCCAGCCAGGTGCGCTCTCCCGCCCGCCCCGCTGGTGGGCCTCGGGCGCGGGACAGCCTCCGATCGCGCCGGCGTCGCGCTACGCAGCGGTCCACCGTGACCCGACAGGTGTGCCCGACGGCTACGCCAGCTACTTGATCGGCGAGGGGCAGACGCTGACGGTCGACGAAACCATCACGGCCAACGACACCTCATTCACGGCCCTGGCCCGTTTCGTACTGAACCACGACCTGGTCGACAAGGTCGTCTTCAAGCACGTGCCGCCCGGGCACCCGCTGCGCTGGCAACTGACGGACTTCCGCGCGGGCGAGGTGGCGGGCGACACGGACTGGCTCTGGGTGCGCCTGCTGGACATCCCTCGCGCGCTGACCGCCCGCGGCTGGTTCACGGACGGCGAGCTGGTCCTGGACGTCACCGACCCGTTCCTGGACGAACACGACCGCTATCTCCTCACCATCCAGAACGGCAAGGCCGACTGCACCCCCACGGACCGCGCCCCCGACCTGACCCTGGACGTCAGCGACCTGGGCTCGATCTACCTGGGCGGCACGACACCGAGCACCCTCGTCCGAGCGGGCCACATCCGGCCCCACCACCCGAACGCGGCCCACCTCGCCGACACCCTGTTCCGCGGGGACCGGGAGCCGCACTGCTTGCACTGGTTCTGATCGATGGTTCCTGACAACTCCACCACCCCGCGTGCTTTGCTGATCACCGGCACGGTCGGCGTCGGCAAGACCTCGGTGGCCGAGGCCGCGGGCAACTTGCTCGCGGACGCCGAGATCCCCCATGCGGTGATGGACCTCGACTGGCTGTGCAATTCCTGGCCGCGTCCCGCAGGCGATCCCTTCAACTTCGGCATGGTGTTGCGGAACCTGCGCCTTGTGGCGGGCAGTTATCTCGACGCGGGCGTGTCCCGGCTCGTGCTCGCGGGGGTGGCGGAGAGCCGAGCCGAGCGCCGTCAGTACGAGGAGGCACTCGGTATCGGTTTGTCGGTATGTCGCCTGCGAGTCCAACTCCCCACGGTCCACCGGCGCCTTGCCCACCGCCACGGCGACGACCACACCGGGCTGACCTGGCACCTGAACCGTTCGGGCGAACTCGATCGCATCCTGGACCGCGCCGAGGTCGAGGACTTCGGCATCGATGCCACTGACACGTCCGTAGCCGCGACTGCCACCGCCGTGCTGCAGCGGGCGGACTGGCTGTGAGGCGTATCGGTCCTCAGCCCGACCAAGTCGTGTAGAAACTCTCCGGGTTGACCAGGTAGCGCACCGTCGCGTGCGGCACGTGCCGCACCCTGTGCCCCCGGCTGTAGCGGTAGATCAGCTCCCAGTCCTCGCGGGGGAGGACCTTCGGGGTGCGGTGGAGGCGGCTGAAGTGGAGGGTGCTGTCGCGGCGGGCCACGAAGGCGTTGGTGTCCAGGAAGGACTCGCGGGCCGCGCGATGGCGGTCGAAGGGGACGGAGAGGACGTCGTGGTCGGTGCCGTCCGGGAGCACCCGGCGCAGGGCGGTGTAGATGCCGTCGGGCGCGTCAGGGTCTTCGGGGGCGTCCGGTCCGGCCGGGGGGCTCAGGACCGCCAACGCCCGTTCCAGATGGTCTGGTTCCCAGACGTTGTCGTCGTCCAGGAAGGCCACGTAGCGGGAGCGGGTGAGGCGGATGCCCACGTTGCGGACCACGCCCGCCACTCCGGTGTTGCGGGAGAGGGAGACGGCGAACAGGCGCGGGTCGTCCGGGAGTTCGGGGAGGCCCGCGCCGTCGTCGACGACCACGACGATCTGGTCGCGGACCGTTTGGGACAGGGCCGAGTGGATGGCTCGCTGAAGTTCCTCCGGGCGGCGGTGCGTTGCGATGACCGTCGCGACCAGGGCCGTGGGCGCGGCGGCGGTCGTGGGCGCCAGGCGGTCGACCTCCGCCGACTCGAAGCGGCGCAGGCGCAGGGCCGACGGGGCCAGCAGCACCTTGTTGCGGAGTTCGAACAGGACCAGCCAGCCGAAGGCAAGCTTGAGGAGTTCCCAGGGGAGGCGGGCCACGCGTCTCATCACGGTTCTCCTCAGCCAGCCGGCTCGGGCGTGACCGGCGTTCCGTCGGCGTACCGGTTGCCGCGCCACACGTTGCCGGAACCGGCGTTCCAGGCCGTCACGGAGCCGTAGACACCGGAGTTGCGGTGGTAGCGGGTGGAGAAGACGTTGTTCGTGACCGTGATCCCGGTCGCGCCCTCGCCACCGCCGTAGAGGGCGTAGGCGCCGCCCGCCAGAAGATTGTTGTCGATCACCGTGTTGGAGACATGGCCCGTGTCGGCGAACAGGCCGATGCTCGCGGACGCTCCCCGCTCGACGTCCACCGGGTTGAGGAGCGTGTTGTGACGGATGATCAGCCGGCCGGAGTTGCCGCCCCCGCTGATCACCGCGTCCGTGTGCTGCCATTCACCGCCCGCGTTGCGGAAGGGCACCAGGTCGTGGACGTAGTTGTCGTGGATGTTGCCCTGGCCCATGGACAGGGCGTTGCCGAAGACCGAGATGTCGCACCAGCCGACCTCGATGGAGCTGGCGCCCATGTTGGACACGGCGTAGTCCACACCGCCGTTGTCGGGGCCCTTGCCGGGGACGGCGGTGATGGTGGTGTGCAGGACGCGCAGTCCGTGGAAGCCGGGCCGCAGGTTGACTCCCCACCAGTTGGTGGACGTGATCCTGGAGTCGACGATGGTCACGTTGTCGGCGTAGATGTCGAGTGACCCCTTGATGTCCCAGCCCTTGATGACCGTGCCGTCGGCCTTGATGCTCATGTTCCCGGTGGAGTGCGGTTTGAGGGCCGTACGGGGGCCGGTGGTCCCGGCGTTGGGGAAGCCGGCTTCCAGCGACGTCACGGTGGTGGCGCGCGCCGAGGGCTTCGCGCTGGGGCCGTGGGTGGCGGGCGTGGAGCCGGAGGGGCTCGGGCTGGGCGTCGTACGGACCGACGGCGAGGCGCTGGACGGGTCGGCGGCGACCGGGGGCCGGTCAAGGGTGCTGGGTGCCCGGTCGGCCGAGGAGGAGCCGGCCGATCCGGAGCAGCCCGCCGCCAGCAGCAGGGCCAGGCCGGCGGCACACGCGCGGAGCCTGCTCATACGGCCTCCGGTGTCCGGTCGGAGCCGCGCAGGAAACGGAGGCTGGGCAGCACGCACACCGCGTAGCTGGCCAGCGCCACCGTGCCGATGGCGAGCAGCGCGAGGACACCGTCGCCGAGAAGCCATTTCGCGGCGAGGAGGACCACGGTCATCACGATTCCCCCGAGGAAGGGCCAGGCACAGGCTCTGGCGATGTGGGCGAGGCCGATCCCGGCCCGGCCGAGGGCGTGCAGGAAGACGGGGACCACCAGCACGGCGCCGACCAGGACATGGCCCTGGGAGACCCCGACGATCCCGCCCGCGCGGGCGCCGGCGATCAGCACGGGGATCAGGGCGACGACCCACAGCCCCTGGACGAGGATGAGGGAGCGGCGCTGTCCGGTGGCGACCAGGCAGTCGTAGGCGAGTTCGCAGCCGATGCGGATCAGGCCCAGGGCCATCAGCCAGGGCAGCGCGTGGGCGGCGGGCAGCCACTTGTCGCCGTAGATGAGCTGGACGACGGGGCCGGCGAGGCCGCCGAGCAGGACGCACAGCGGCACGGTGCCGGTGACCAGCACGCCGAGGGCGCGGCTGAAGCCCTGGGCGAGGGCCTGCGGGGAGTCGGCGAGACGGGAGAAGCCGGCGAAGGAGACGCGTCTGGCCGCCTCGGAGATGACCCGGACCGGCCAGCCGGACATGTTGAACGCCAGGACGTAGAAACCGAGGGCGACCCCGCCGAGGGTGGAGCCGACGACCATGGTGTCGACGTTGACGACCGCGAGCGCGAGCAGGCTCGCCCCGGCCAGCGGGAGCCCGAACCGCAGCAGGGCGCGGGCCTGTTCGCGGTCCCAGCCGAAGCGCAGCGTGCCGGGGGCGGCGAGGGCGCAGCCGATGAGCGCGGCGACGTTGCCCGCGACCGCGCCCCAGGCGAAGCTCATCGCGCCCCAGCCGGCGAAGGCCAGCAGCAGGGTCACGGCGGTGCTGAGCACGAAGTTGAGCGCGTCGATGACCATCCGCCTGCCCTGCGCGAACTCCCGGGTCAGGAAGCCGGCGGGTACCTGGGCGATCCCGTCGATGATCAGGCACAGGCACATGACCCGCAGTACGCCCGTGGCGTGCGGCGAGTCCAGCAGTCCGGCCACCGTCGGTGCCGAGAGGAACAGGCCGACGTAGAGCAGGCCGCTGGTCGCGGTGGCCAGGGTCAGGACGGTCGGCGCGAAGCGGCGCGGGTCGCCGTCCCAGCGGACGATGGCCAGGCTGACACCTAGTTCGTTCGCCGAGAGCAGCACCAGCAGGACCGTCTGCGCGATGCCGTAGACGCCCCACTCGGCCGGCCCCAGGGCGAAGCGCGCGAGCAGGATGCCGGTGGCGAAGTTGCCCAGGCGCATGACCACGGTGTTGATCAGGCTCCAGCGGGCCGCCGAACGGACCTTCGTCCCCAGGGAGTCCGGGGCGGGAGTGCTGCCGTTCGGATCGGCGCTGCCACCGCCCGGGGAGGGCCGGTCGGCCGTCGCCGTCTCGTGCGCCGGAGCCGTTCCGCTCGCCGCTGTTGTTCCGCTCGCCTCAGATCTCTCGCTGTCGGGTGTGCGAACGCTGTCCATGAGTCGACTCCTCGTCGAGCGGCTCGGCGGGCGCCACCGCCGTGGCGGACCGGCCGGCCCTCGGCTGTGCGGCCCGCCGGTTCTCGGCGGCCCGCGACCAGGCGGGCGGGCGCCGGAGGGCGATCGTCTGTTCCGCGACCGGCTCCCCGGCCGTCGGCTCGCGGACGGTGACCGGCTCCGCGGGTCCTTCGGGCTGTACGGCCTCCTCCGGCGCGGGCGCCGTGCGCGGCCGTCGGCGTGCCTCCACGTAGAAGACGCCGACCAGGCTCAGCACCAGGCCCAGACCTCCGGCCATGACCATGTACTCGAGCCGCGTCTTGGTCTGTGCCACCGGGTTCTGGGGCGGCACGATCGTCGTCATGCGGATCATGGCCTTGGAGTTGACCTTCTGCTGCTTCTGGAACTGGTCCAGCCGCTCCTTGGCGTACGACGTGAGGATCTTGTCCGAGGCCAGCACGGAGGCCTTGTCGGTACCGGTGACCGTGAGCCACATCAGCGGACCCTGCGCGTTGTCGGCGAGCTTGGCCTCGAACGTGCCCTTCGCGCCACGGGACTTGAGGTCCCGCAGCGAGTCGTCGGAGTTGAGGTTGCGCGCCAGGCTGTCGGCCATGCCGGTCAGCGAGGTCTGGGTGCTGAGGAAGGGATTGCCGTCATAGGCCACGGTGGCCTTCTGGGAGTTGAGGAGGACCACCGTGCTCTGCGACTGGTACGTGACCGGGACGAGCGTGAGCACGGCGGCGACCAGGCCGGCGGTCAGCAGCAGCCCCGGCAGCAGGACGTACCAGCGCCTGCGCATCACCCGGAAGATCTCAGCGAGATCCATGGTCCCCCCTAGCGACCAGACGTTCGACGAGCATATGTTGCAAGCGGATCATATGGGGAACGTTCGGTCCGTGGGGCTCGTCGGGTCGATGGGTGTTTCCGGGCCGACGGCTCTCGGCCGGTCGGCCGATGCCGGAGGGTCCGCCGGTGCCGGCAGGTCGGTCGGCCGCGGGCGGGTGGCCGCGGTGCCTCCTGCCAGCAGGACCTCGGCGATACGGTCGCTCGCGCGGCCGTCCCACAACTCCGGCCGGCGCGGCGCGGGCGGAGCGTACAGCACACCGTTCACCGTGGCCACGATGCGCTCCGGGTCCCTCCCGGCCAGCACGTTGGTGCCCTGCTCGACGGTGATCGGGCGCTCGGTGTTGTCGCGCAGGGTCACGCAGGGCACTCCCAGCGCGGTGGTCTCCTCCTGCACGCCGCCGGAGTCGGTGAGGACGACACGGGCGGCGTCCTGGAGGGCGATGAAGTCCAAGTACCCGGCGGGCGGCACGAGTTGGATGCCACCGGGGACACCGATCTCGGCCAGCTTGCCGGCTGCCCGCGGGTGCACGGGCAGCACGAGCGGACAGCTCCCGGCGATCTCACCGAGCGCCTTCAGCAGCCCGGCGAGCACCTCGGGGTCGTCGACGTTGGCGGGGCGGTGCAGGGTGACCAGGCCGAACTCGCCCTTGGAGAGGCCGTATCGGTCCAGCACGTCCGAGGCGCGGGCCCGCTCCAGGTTGGCCAGCAGCGTGTCGATCATGACGTTGCCGACGAGGTGGACCTGGTCCTCCCGGTAGCCCTCCGCGCGCAGGTTGTCCACGGCGTCGGGGGAGGGGGCCAGCAGATAGTCGGCGACGCGGTCGGTGGCGACGCGGTTGATCTCCTCCGGCATGCTCCAGTCGCGGCTGCGCAGTCCGGCCTCGACATGGGCGAGCAGCGGTCCGGCCTTGGCGGTGACCAGGGCGCAGGCCAGCGTGGAGTTGATGTCGCCGACCACGACGACGATGTCCGGGGCGACCTCGTCGAGGAGCGGTTCGAACGCGGTCATCACGCGTCCGGTCTGCTCGGCGTGGCTGCCCGAGCCGACCCCGAGGTAGCGGTCGGGCGGGCGGATGCCGAGGTCGGCGAAGAACACGTCGTTCATGGCCGGGTCGTAGTGCTGGCCGGTGTGGACGAGGAGGACCTCGGCACCCCGGGCCTCCAGGGCGTCCATCACCGGTTTGATCTTCATGTAGTTGGGGCGTGCGCCGGCGACGCAGACGATGCGCGGCATGGTTCAGAGCACCTCGATCGTGGGCCCGGCCGGGAGCCGCCGGCGGCAGTCCAGGACGAAGGGCGCGTGTTCGGCGACGAGTTCGTAGTCGAAGCCGTCGTGGTCGGTGAGCAGGACCACCACGTCGGCGTCCGCCAGCTCCTGCGGCGTCGGTTCGACCCGCACCAGGCGGGTGTCCATCGGCAGGCTCTCGACCACGTGCGGGTCGGCGGCCCTGACCTGGGCGCCCATGTCGAGCAGCAGCTGGGAGATGCGCAGGGCGGGCGACTCGCGCGCGTCGCCGGTGTTCTTCTTGTACGCCAGGCCCAGCAGCAGGATGCGCGAGCCGTTCACGGAACGGCGCCGCTCGTTGAAGAGGTCGGTGATGCGGCGCGTCACGTACTCGGGCATGTGGTTGTTGATGTCGTTGGCCAGCTCCACGAAGCGGAAGCTCTGGCCGAGTTCGCGCTGCACGCGCCAGGACAGGTACGACGGGTCGATCGGCAGGCAGTGGCCGCCGACGCCCGGTCCGGGCGTGAACTTCATGAACCCGAAGGGCTTGGTGGAGGCCGCGTCGATGGCCTGCCAGATGTCGATGTCGAGGTGGTGGGCGAACATCGCGACCTCGTTGACCAGCGCGATGTTCACATGCCGGAAGGTGTTCTCCAGCAGCTTGGCCAGTTCGGCCTCCTTGGGCGAGCCCACCGGCACCGTGGTGTCGACGAGTTGGCCGTAGAAGCCCTCGACCGCCTTCAAGGACGCCTCGTTGACGCCGGAGACGACCTTCGGCGTCTCCTTGAAGCCCCAGACGGCGTTGCCGGGGTCGATCCGCTCGGGGCTGTAGCCGAGGTGGAAGTCGGATCCCGCGGCCAGGCCCGAGCCCTCCTCCAGGATCGGGCCGAACATCTCCTGGGTGGTGCCGGGGTAGGTGGTCGACTCGAGGATGACCGTGGCCCCGGGGCGGAGGTAGCGGGCGAGGGTGACCGCCGACTCCCTGATGTAGCGGAGGTCGGGCGTGCCCTCGTGCAGCGGCGTCGGCACGGTCACCACCGCGACGTCGAAGCCGCCGCAGTCGCGGGCCGCGTCGCTCGCACGGTAGGTGCCGTTGTCCAAGGCCGCCCGGATCCGCTCGGAGGACACGTCCTCGACGAACGACTCACCGGCGGCGAGGCTCTTGATCCTGCGGGTGTCGACGTCGTAGCCGATCACCTCGTGTCCGACCTCCGCGGCTCTGATGGCCAGCGGGAGCCCGACGTATCCCTGTCCCACGACGACGACGCGCATCAGTGACTCCTGTTCGCGGGAGCTGCCGACGGGGTGAGCCGGAAGAGCTCGCGCGCCGTCATGAGAAGGAAGGATGCGTTGGTGGTGAGGTAGCGCCGGCCCAGCCGGCGCGGCTCCTGCACCGCGCGGTAGAGCCACTCCATGCCCCACCGCTGCCAGGAGGCGGGGGCCCGCTTGGTGACCCCGGCCAGGATGTCGAAGGAGCCGCCGACGCCGTGCACGACGCGGGCGCCGGTGCGGGTGCCGTAGGCGGCGGTGAAGATCTCCTTCTTCGGCGAGGTCATGCCAAGGAAGAGCATGTGGGCGCCACTTCGAGCGATGCCGTCGGCGATCTCCTGCTGTGCGGAGTCGTCGAAGTAGCCGTTGCGGCTGCCGGCCACCTTCAGGCCGGGGAAGCGGTCGGCCACCTTCAGCAGCATCTGGTCCAGCACCTCCTGCTTGGCGCCGAGGAAGTACACGGGGATGCCCGTGGTCTCCGCCTCGGACAGCAGACGCAGGAACAGGTCGATCCCGGCCACCCGTTCGGGCAGCGGAGCGCGCAGGATGCGGCCGGCCCACACCACGGCCTGCCCGTCGGCGAGCACCAGGTCGCAGCCGGAGACGGCCTTGGCGAGGCGCTCGTCGCGCCGCATGTTCACCAGCTTCGCGGCGTTGACCACGCCGATCTCCAACTGGCGCCCGTCGCGGACCGCTTCGAGGCAGCGCTCGACGGTCTCGTCCATGGTCAGCGGGTCCAGCTCGACCCCGAACAACTGCTGACGCCGCGTCATATCCGGCCCCCCTGCCAGGCGTGGAGCATCCAGCCGAACTCGTAGGGCCGGCACTCGCGGTCCACCGACAGCGGGCGGTACATCCGGTCCAGGGACTTCAGCCGCAGGCCGGGCGCCACACGGGTGGACAGGCCCCGGGCGGCGCGCACGGCCTTCTTCGGGTCGCCCCGGTAGACCTTGCGCCAGGTGGCGCCGAGCTCGTCCAGGATCATCGGCTCCCGGTGCTCCGAGCCCGCCAGTTCGGGTACGTCCGTCATCCAGCGCAGCCCCTTGCGGATCGCCGCGCCGAAGTCGGTGCCGCCCGCGTCCGCGAGGTCGAACAGCGCGGTCGGCGCCATGGCGTGCTGGTGCACGCTGTAGACGGGGTAGCCCTCCACGACACCGCCGGTGCGCGCGTCGTAGTGCCACCACCACTGCCCGCCCTCGCCCTGCAGTTCGCAGATGCGCGCCGCACAGGCGTCGGACGCGGCCAGGGCCTCGGCGTCGCCGTCGTCGGCGCTCGCGTGGGCGCGGGCCAGGGCCTGCAGCGGGTAGGTCTGGTCGGCGAAGCAGCTGATGTGGGCCCGGTACCAGGGCACCAGGCCGGGGCCGGTGGCGTGCGGGAACAGCGGGCTGTCGCCGACACGGGCGCGCAGCAGACGGTCCCGGGCTGCGCCGAAGCGTTCCTCCACGTCGACCGTCTCGCGGGCGGCCGCGAGGGCGGACAGCACCCACGCCGCCTCGACGGTGTACTGCGGCCGGCCCTCCTCGTCGAGTGCGTAGACGCGCGCGAGGGCGTCGGAGAGCTTGGGGTGGTCGGTCTCGGCGGCGGCCCAGGCGATGAGCGCCGCGTCGCCGAGGTTGGTCACCGCGGGCAGCGACTCGACCAGCAGGCCCGCGAACTCCTGGGCCGTACGCCCGCCGAGCACCGCACGCTGGCGCCCCTCCGGCAGGAAGCGGACGCCGAGCGCGGTGATGGCCCCGTAACGGGTGCTGGCCCCGCGCCGTTCCAGGGTCCAGGACCCGTCGGCGGTCTGCTGTCCGGCCATGGTGAAGACGAAGGCCTCACTCCCGGGCAGCAGCATCGATGGAAGTCCCGACTCCGCGACCTTGAGGAGTCGTTGGGCGAGCGCGAGAAGCGGCGGTTCCTCATGGCCGAGTGCCGCCAGACGTGTGGTGGTCATCTTTTGGACACACCAACCCCCCTGGGTCCTGTGAACAGACTTGGTGAGCGCCGCAGAGTGCATGGTCACGCGGCGTAAGGCAGACGTCGGACGTCGCAGCCGTCAGGCGTCAGACGTCGGACACCGGAGCGCGGTCGCTCCGGATTTCAGACACAGGTGTCCCCACCCCTGCAACCCCCCCTGGGTACTTCGGGTTCGTGTGCTCATTGTGCTTGCTCTGCACACTTCAGACACATGTTATGCCGGGAGATGTTCGAAGATTTGCGGTTTGGGGGAAACAGGACATCACGCGCGTTCGACGAGTTGGTCGTCCTTCTCGTCGTACAGCGCTCCCGTCTCGGAGCACTCCCACACGCCCGGCTCCCCCTCGCGTCCGGTCAGTCGTACGCCGGCCCGGCCCACCCAGCCGATGCGGCGCGCCGGAACTCCGGCCACCAGTGCGAAGTCGGGCACGTCCCGGGTCACCACGGCGCCCGCGGCGACCAGCGCCCAGCGACCGATGTGCACCGGCGCCACGCACACCGAACGGGCCCCCACCGACGCCCCCTCGGCCACCACGACGGCCACGGCCTCCCAGTCGCCGCCGCGCTTCAACGTGCCCTGCGGGTCCACCGAGCGCGGGAAGTAGTCGTTGGTGAACACCGCCGCCGGCCCGACGAACACGCCGTCCGCCAGCACCGCGGGCTCGTAGACCAGCGCGTAGTTCTGCAGCTTGACGTTGTCGCCGATGCGGACGCCCGGGCCGACGTAGGCCCCCCGGCCCACGATGCACCCTTTGCCCAGTTGGGCGTCCTCCCTGATCTGGGCCAGATCCCAGACGGTCGTGCCGTCACCGATCGTGGCCGTCTCGTCGACCTGGGCGGTCGGCTGGATCCTCGAGCTCACCGGACTGAACCCTTCTTCTCGTCGAGCAGAGCGGGAAACGCCGCCTCGAGCGCCTCGCGCCAGGGACGGATGGGGTCGATCCCGGCCCGGCGCCAGCCGTCGTGGCCCAGGACGCTGTACGCGGGGCGGGGAGCGGGTCGTACGAAGGCGTCACTGGTCGTCGGCCGGACCCGCGCGGGGTCGGCGCCGAGCAGCCGGAAGACCTCGCGCGCCAGGCCGAACCAGGTGGTCTCGCCGCCGCTGGTGCCGTGATAGACACCGGCCGGCGCGGTCCCGGCGAGGGCGGCCTGTCCGAGCCGCACCAGCCGGTCGGCGAGGTCCACCGTCCAAGTGGGCTGCCCGCGCTGGTCGTCGACCACGTCGAGGGTGTCCTTGACGGACTCGAGCCTGATCATGGTGTCGACGAAGTTCCCTCCGCCGGCCCCGTACAGCCAGGCCGTCCGCACCACGTAGCCCGCGTCGGGCAGCGCGGCCGACACCGCCTGCTCGCCCGCGAGTTTGGTACGGCCGTACGCGCTGCGCGGCGCGGTCGCGGCGTCCTCGGGGTAGGGGCCGGCGCCGTCGCCCGCGAAGACGTAGTCCGTCGAGACGTGGACGAGCGCGGCGCCGGTCTTCGCGCAGGCCTCGGCCAGGTGCCGCGGCCCGTCGCCGTTGACGCGCAGGGCGTCCGCCTCGCGTGCCTCGGCCTCGTCAACTGCCGTCCAGGCGGCGCAGTTGACCACGATCCGGGGCCGGTGCGCCGCCATCACCTCGTGCACCATGTCGGCGTCGGTGATGTCGAGGCCGGCCCGGCCCAGGCCGACGGGCGACTCGCCGTCCCGGCGCAGCCGAGCCATGACGTCCTGCCCGAGCATGCCGGTGGCGCCGGTGATCAGCCAGGTGGTGGTCGTGGAGGTCATCGTGTCCGCTCGTCGTCGAAAGGGGGCCGGGGGAGGGGTACTTGAGGTGCGGCGGTCATGGTGCGCGCGGTGCTTTTCCCGCGGTACTTACAGGGCGGCGCGTTCCTTGAGCGGCTCCCACCAGGCCCGGTTCTCGCGGTACCAACCGACCGTCTCCGCAAGGCCGGTGGCGAAGTCCTTGCGGGGCTCGTAGCCCAACTCCGTACGCGCCTTGCGGCAGTCCACCGAGTAGCGGCGGTCGTGGCCCTTGCGGTCGGCGACGTACTCGACGCTGGTGTCCCAGTCCGCGCCGCAGGCCTCCAGGAGCAGGGCGGTCAGCTCCTTGTTGGTCAACTCCGTGCCGCCGCCGATGTTGTAGACCTCGCCGGCCCGGCCGCCGGTGCGCACCAGCTCGATGCCCTGGACGTGGTCGTCGATGTGCAGCCAGTCACGGACGTTGCCGCCGTCGCCGTAGAGCGGGACCTTCTTGCCGTCCAGCAGGTTCGTGATGAACAGCGGGATGACCTTCTCCGGGAACTGGTGGTGCCCGTAGTTGTTGGAGCAGCGGGTCACCCGCACGTCGAGCCCGTGGGTGCGGTGGTGCGCGAGGGCGATCAGGTCGCTGGACGCCTTGGAGGCGGCGTACGGGGAGTTGGGGCTCAGCGGGTCCGTCTCCGGCCAGGAGCCGGAGTCGATGGAGCCGTACACCTCGTCGGTGGAGACGTGAACGAAGCGGCCCACCTCGTGGCGCAGGGCCGCGTCGAGCAGGGTCTGGGTGCCCAGGACGTTGGTGCGGATGAAGTCGGTGGCGCCCAGGATGGAGCGGTCCACGTGCGACTCGGCCGCGAAGTGGACGACCTCGTCGTGCTCGGCGAGCAGTTCGTTCACCAGCTCGCCGTCGCAGATGTCGCCCTTGACGAAGGCGAGTCGGGGGTCGTCGCGCACCTCGTCGAGATTGGCCGGATTGCCCGCGTAGGTGAGCGCGTCCAGCACCGTGACCGCCACCTCGTCCGGCCCGGCGGGGCCGAGCAGCGTGCGGACGTAGTGCGAGCCGATGAAGCCGGCGCCGCCGGTCACCAGGATTCTGGTCGTCATGATGAGATCTGCACCTTGCTGTGGTCGCCGAGGATGAAACGGTGGGCCGCGGGCCGCCGAGGCGCCGGAGTCACCTCGACGTTGCGGCCGATGAGCGAGGCCTCCACGCGGCGGACGCCGCTGACCGAGGAGTCGCGCAGCACGATCGAGTACTCGATCTCGCTGTCCTCGATCCGGCAGTCGCCGGCGATCGAGGTGTACGGGCCGACGTAGGAGTCGGCGATCACGGTGTTCGCACCGATCACCGCCGGCCCCACGATGCGGCTGCCGGTCACCTTCGCCCCGGCCTCGATACGCACGCGGCCGATGATCTCGCTGGTCTCGTCGACCGTGCCGTCGACCCTGCCCTCCAGGGTCTCCAGCACCGAGCGGTTGACCTCCAGCATGTCGGTGACGTTCCCGGTGTCCTTCCAGTACCCGGAGATCGTCGTGGACCGCACGTCACGGCCGGCGTCGATCATCCACTGGATGGCGTGGGTGATCTCCAACTCGCCGCGCCAGGACGGCTTGATCGCGCGTACGGCCTCGTGGACGGCCGGCGTGAACAGATAGACCCCCACCAGAGCCATGTCGCTCTTGGGGTGCTCGGGCTTCTCCTCCAGGCCGACCACGCGCCCGTCCGCGTCGAGTTCGGCGACGCCGAAGGCGGTGGGGTTCGCCACCTGGGTCAACAGGATCTGCGCGTCGGGCCGTTCGGCACGGAAGGCGTCGACCAGGTCCGTGATGCCGCCGACGACGAAGTTGTCGCCGAGGTACATCACGAAGTCGTCGTCGCCCAGGTACGCGCGCGAGATCATCACCGCGTGGGCCAGCCCCAGCGGCTGGTCCTGTGGGATGTAGGTGACGTCGAGACCGAACGCGGAGCCGTCGCCGACCGCCTCACGGATCTCCTCCGCCGTCTCCCCGACGATGATCCCGACCTCGGTGACACCCGCCTCCGCGATCGCCTCCAGACCGTAAAAGAGCACCGGCTTGTTCGCTACCGGTACGAGTTGTTTCGCCGATGTATGCGTTATGGGGCGCAATCGGGTACCTGAGCCACCAGACAACAGGAGTGCCTTCACGAGATCACCATACTTTCGCCCTGCACGCAGACGAAAGGATTCCGCATATGTAGGGCCGGTCTTCGCCACGTGGGGCAGCCAGGGCATTCGGGACGTGTCGGGCGGTGGGCGGGGCCCTGGCCGCCTTGGCGGCTGCCGGACAGGCCGCCCTCACGCGATCATCGACGGCGACTTCATGGGCCAGGTGCATCCGGTACCGGCGGGAGACCCGCACCGCGCGGAGATCACCGAAAGGAATCTGACCGCCGTGTGGGCGAACTTCTCCCGGCTCGGCCACCGGCGCCTGATCTACACGAACACCGCCAGTGCGCTGCCGGGGGCGACGGCCATGTTCGTGCGTGCCATGGGTCCTGGGGTGGGGATCGTACGAGTCCTGCTCACCGCCTCCGAGTGGCGACGGACGGCCGCGTCGTCGTGGACATTGCGCGGGAGGTGGTGGCGGCTACGGGTTGGTCCGGGCCGGTCCTGGACCACGATGATGGTTCGGTGACGAGCAGCGGAGTCAGGGACGATCATGTGAAGGTCCATTTCCGTTTGGACATGGACGAAGACGGCTGGCCGCCGGCGAGTGTGGAGAGCATGTGGGCCGTGGACCTCGGCGACGGTACGGTGCGGCTGGACAACACTCCCTGGTTCGTTCGGGGTGTCGCCGGCGGAGACATCATCAGCGTTGAACCCGACGATGAAGGTGTTCTCTGGGCCGGCGAAACGGTCGAGCCCTCGCAGAACTGCACCATCCGGCTCATCGTGCTGAAGGACGACGGCTCGGCCGCCGCCCGGCAGAGCGTCCTGGAAGCATTCCATCGCCTCGGCACGACGGGCGAAGGCATCGAGCAGTTCCGGATGGTGGCCTTGGATGTCCCACCGGAGGCAGATCTGCCCAAAATCCGCGCGCTGTTGGAGCACGGCGCGACCAAGGAATGGTGGCACTGGGAAGAAGGGTGCGTCACCGCCGCCTGGCACGCCGCCGCGCGCTCGTGAGGACAGCGGTGCTCCTTCCCCGCGCTTCCCGGACTTGATGGACTGCACGGATGAAGATCCTGTCGCCTCGTGTCCTGCGGGCTCTCGAACGGTTCAATGCCGCCCATCCGTGGGATCACAACGCCCACTACCACCGCTGGATCCTGAGGCAACTGCCGAGAAACGTCGACCACGCCCTCGACGTCGGCTCCGGCAGCGGTGACCTCGCAAGACTCCTGGCCGGACGTGCCGCCGTCGTGACGGCAGTCGACTCCGATCCGGTGATCACCGCTCGGGCCAAGGAGCTGACTCCTGCCGCGCTTCCCGTGACCTTCACCGTCGCGGACGTAGTGGCCGAGTTCCCTGCCGGCTCGTACGACGTCATCACGTGCGTCGCCACCATCCACCATCTGCCGTTCACGCAGGTCCTCGCCTCCTTCCGCCGTCATCTGGCCCCGGGCGGGACGCTGGTGGTCGTCGGCCTGTCCCGCGCTCACTCTCTGGTGGACCATCTGCTCGGTGGTGTCGCCATTCCGGCCAATGCCGCCTTGGGCCGGCTGAAGAACAGGGGACGCCCCTCGCCCCGGCCCGTCTCCATGACGGCCCGTACCCGCTCAGCGGACATGACCTTCGACGACGTCCTGCGGGAGGCCCGAGCCGTCCTTCCCGGAGCGCGCCTGCGACGACGGCTGTTCTGGCGCTACACGCTCGTGTGGAAGCACTCCTGAGTACCCGGAAAACAGGTCGATCCCGGCGGGCCGCGCTGGCACAGTGACCCCCTATGGACGACTCCGAGCTCGTGACCGCCGCGGACGTACGGCTCATGCAGGACCTGGCTCGGCGGGTCACCGCTCTCCGGCCCGATCTGGTGAACAGCGATGCCTCGGTCGGGGAACTGGCTTGGATCTGGGGCAAGGGGCACATGAGCGACGGCGCCGGCTGGCGGCGTCAACTGTGGTTCGGCAGAAACGAGTTGGCGGCGTGGGGATGGGTCACGTTGCCACGACGGGTGAGGCGGAACGACGGGTCCGTGAAGGACTTCACCGGCGCCCACCTCGTGTACCAGGTGCATCCCGACCACGGTGAGCTGGTGGACGAGGTGATCGACTGGTACGACCGGGTCGCAGCCGGCCTCGAGCGCTCGGTGATCGCGCAGGCCGCCGACGACGTCGCCCTCAAGCGCTGGGCGGCGCACGGCTACGAGACCGATCCCGACGCGCTCGGCGACACCGGCTCCTGGACCCAGCTCAACGAGCGGGACCTCGACGACGTCGAACGGCCGGTGCTCCCCGACGGGTTCCGCTTCCGCACCGCCGACGAGGCCGGCCCGCAGGCCGCGGTCCAGGCCCACCTGGACGCGTGGACCCCGTCCGCGTACACGATCGAGGGCTACGAGGGCGTCCGCCGGACGCCGCCCTACCGCGGGGACCTGCACATCCTGGTGGAGGCGCCGGACGGCACGATGGCCGCGTCGGCGATCATGTGGCTCGACGAGGCGAACGGCACCGCCGAGTTCGAGCCCGTCGGAACGCGTCCTGACTACCGGCGCCGCGGCCTCGGCAGGGCGATGCTGCTGCACGGGATGCATCTGGCCCGCGCGGCCGGGGCGCGTCACATGACGGTCGCCTGCCTGGGAGCACCGGGGCATCCGGCGGCGCGCGGGCTCTACTACAGCGTCGGTTTCAGGATGTTCAGCCGGGACGTACCGCTCATCAGGACCGCCGGCCGGCCGTAGCCGCAGTCCCGGCCAGGTACCGCTACTCCTTCACCGCCCCCGCGTTCGCCCCCTGGACGAAATACCGCTGGAAGCAGAAGAACAGGGCGGCGACGGGCAGCGTGGCCAACAGGGCCGCGGCCAGCTTCAGGGGGTACTGGGTGCCGCCGCCCAGACCACCCGAGACCAGGCGTGCCAGACCCGTGGTCAGGGTCTCGTACTGGCTGGACTGGGTGGCGACGAGGAAGTGGGTGAACTCGTTCCAGGAGCCCTGGAAGGAGAGCACGGTGAGGGTCAGCAGCGCGGGGCGGGCCATCGGCAGGACGACCGACCAGAAGATGCGGAAGACTCCGGCCCCGTCCATGCGGGCGGCCTCCTCCACCTCGCGCGGGATGGACTCGAAGAACTGCTTCATGATGAAGATGCCCGCGGCGTCGACCAGCAGCGGCAGGATCATGCCGGTGTACGTGTCGAAGAGGCCGAAGGTGTTCAGCACCAGGAACTTGGGGATCAGCAGGGCCACGCCGGGCACCGCCATCACCGCCAGGACGAAGCCGAACAGCAGACCGCGCCCGCGGAAGCGGAGGCGGGCCAGCGCGTATCCGGCCATCGAGTCGAACAGCACGCGTCCGGCGGTGACGACCACGGCGACGAAGGCGGAGTTGCCCAGCCAGCGCAGGAACGGCACTCCCTCGCCGGCCTGGCTGAGCCCGAACAGGCGCTGGTAGGCGGCGGTCGTGGGCGTCGTGGGGAGCAGGCCGAGAGGGTGGGCGGCCGCGTCCGGGTCCGTCTTGAAGCCGGTGACCAGCTGGAGCACGAACGGCAGGACGTAGAGCAGCCCGAGGGCGACGACGGCCGTGTGGCCGAGGACGCGCAGCAGTGGGGGGAAGCGGCCCAGTACGGGGTGGCCTGGCGTCCGGGCGGCCGAGGACGGGGTGCTCATCGGTTCCTCCGGAGGCGGGGTGTGCGTTCGCGCAGTGCGAGGCGTTGCAGGGCGGTCATGGCGAGGATCAGGGCGAGCAGGATGAAGGCGATGGCCGCGCCCTGACCGTAGTCGGCGTCGCCGAAGGCGCTGCTGTAGGAGAGGAAGGCCGGGGTGAGCGTCGTGTTGCCCGGGGCGCCCTGGCTCATCACGTACACCTGGTCGAAGACCTGCCAGGTGGCGATCAGGCCGAGGGTGAGGACGAGGAAGAGGACGGGCCGCAGGGCCGGCAGGGTCACATACCGCAGCAGCTGGCGGCGGTTGACGCCCTCGATGGCGGCCGCCTCCTCCAGTTCGCGCGGGATGTCCTGGAGCGCCGCGAGGAAGATCAGCATGAACGTGCCGGAGGTCGTCCACACGGCGAGCAGGATGATCGTGCACATCGCGACGGACGGCCCGGACAGCCACTCGAACCAGGACAGGCCCATGAAGGAGTGGTCGGCGAGGACGCCCGAGGGGTGTCCGGTGTCGACCAGGCCCAGGCCGCCGAGGAGGAGGGAGAGCACCCCACGGGGGTCGTTGAACCAGTTCGGGCCCTTCACCCCGACCCAGGACAGCATGGTGTTGACGGCGCCGCTGCCCTGGAACAGGAAGAGGAAGATCGTGGAGACGGCGATGGAGCTGGTGACGGACGGGAAGAAGAACGCGGTGCGCAGGGCGCTGCGGCCGCGCAGCATCCGCTGGTTGACGACGAGCGCCAGGGCCAGGGCCAGGACGGTCTGCAGCGGCACGGTCAGCAGCACGTAGTAGAGGTTGTTGCGCAGGGAGGTCGCGAAGAGGGTGCGGTCGAGGCCGTCCTGGGTGAGCAGGGCGCGGTAGTTGTCGAGCCCGACGAACTTCGTCTGCCCGGTGAACGGGTTGGACTGCCCGTCCCAGTGCAGCAGGCTCACCCAGAGCGCCATCAGGATCGGCAGGACCAGGAAGAGGCCGAGCACGATCACCATGGGGCTGACGAACAGCCAGCCCCAGCGGCCTTCGGCGCGACGCCCCGCGCGCGCCGCCGGCTTGGCGCGGGGAGTCGCGCCCGGACCGGAACGGCCGGGGAGGTCAGGGGTGACCCGCAGGCCAG
>NZ_JBHVGU010000010.1:43231-86192 GCF_042800575.1 Streptomyces sp. NPDC057616 | reverse complement strand
TAGCGAACCACCCCCCCCCCTGTGTTCCTCTCTGCCCATGCCCTCGATCCGCCCTGGATCGGGCGCCCCCCCCCCCCCCCCCGGACCGGACCGGCCGGGCATGTCAGGGGTGCCCGGCAGGCCGGCCGTCGGTGGGGCGCCGGCGCGCACCGCGCCGCCGGCCGCCGTCGTACGGGTCGTGTCGTGGGGAGGCATGGCGGGCTATTCGCCCTTCGTGAGGGCGGCTTCGCCGTTGCGCTGGAGGTCGGCGAGGATCTTCTTCGGGTCGGTGCTGCCCAGCGTCGCGAGGTCGGAGTTGAACTGGGTGAGGACCTTGTCGAAGCCGGCCACGGTCACCGGGCCCTGGGCATAGGAGTTGGCGTCGACCCAGGCCTTGGCGGAAGGATTCTTCTTCGCGTACTCGGCGAGGGCGCTGGTGCGGGAGGGCATCACCCCGAACGCGTCGGCGTTCTTGACCTGCTGGGCACTGGTGGTGAGGTGTTCGACCAGGTCCACGGCCGCCTTCTGGTGGGCGCTGTCCTTGGCCACGCCCCAGCACTGGCTGAAGGCGAGCGTGCCCTTGCCGGCCGGCCCGGCGGGGAGCGGGACGGCCGCGTACTTCACGTTCGGGTAGTCGGCCTGCATGCCGCCGGTGAGCCAGTTGCCCTCGACGGTCATGGCGGCCTTGCCCTTGCCGAGGGCCTCGCCGCCCCAGTTGGTGTCGACCTGGGTCGCGTACTTCATGGCGCCGGACTTCAGCAACGACCGTACGTAGGTGAGCGCCTGGACGTTCTGGCTGCTGTCGGCCGTCATCTTCGACTGGTCACCGTTGGTGATCCAGCCGCCGGCCTCCTTCATGAAGACACCGACGCGCGCGTACTCGCCGTTGACGACCAGCCCGGTGACCTTGCCTTTCGTCAACTTCTGTGCCACCGACCTGAGTTGGGCCCAGGTGGTCGGGTAGTCGGCGGCGGTCAGGCCGGCCTTCTTCCACAGGTCCGTGTTGATCGCCAGGGCGAGGGTGGAGGTGTCCTTGGGCAGGCAGACCAGCTTGCCGTCGTAGGTGAACGAGCTGCGCAGCTGCGCGGAGAAGTCGCCCTTGTCCTTGGCCTGGTCGCCGTAGGCGTAGAGGGAGCCCGCCTTGGCGTAGTTGGCGAACTGGTCGGAGTTGACGTAGAAGGCGTCCGGCGGCTTGTGGCCGGCGAAGGACTGCGCGAGCTGCTGGTTGATGTCCTTGGCCACGTCCACCGTCACCGTGTTGCCGGACTGCTTGGCCCAGGCGGTCGCCGCCTGCTTCACCGCCTTGGTCTCGGCGTCGCCCGAGGAGGCGATCAGGACGGTCAAGTGCTGCTTGGTACTGGAGTCCTGAGCCGTCTTCTGGTCGCCGCCGAAGTTCGACGAGCAGCCGGTGACGGTCAGGAGCGCCGTGGCCGTGACGAGGGCGGCGGCGGCCGTGCGGTGGACCATGGGAATCCTCCGGGGGGTGCGGGGTGCGATACGTGCGGCTCCATCCGGGCGGCGCGGCAGGCGTGCCCGGCATGGGGAGGAGAGGGGTGGGGTGAATCGGTGAGGCGGCGGGCGGGGGGCCTTCGCCGTCGGGCGCTTGACCGGGCGGCGCCCGGCGGCGCTTACCGGCCGGCGCCCGGCGCCGCCGCGGCCGTGCTGTCGCGCACGACCAACGACGGCTCCAGCAGCAGCCGTTCGGGCTGGGCGTCGGGGGAGGCGATACGGGCCAGCAGCAGCCGTACGCACTCGCGGCCGACGTCCTCAAGCGGTTGGGCGAGGGAGGTCAGCGTGGGGGAGAGGAGCTCGGCAGCGGGGGAGTCGTCGAAGCCCACCACGGCGACGTCGCGGCCCGGGACGGCGCCGCACTCGCGCAGCATCTGGTAGCAGCCGAGGGCCAGCATGTCGCTGGCGGCGATGACGGCGGTCGCGCCGCCGTCCAGCAGCGGCTTCACGGCGGTGCGGGCCGCGTCCGTGTCGTTGACGCTCTGCCCGCGCCGGCCCCGCGTGGACAGGCCGTGCCGGCGCATGGCGCGCTGCCAGCCCTCGGCGCGGTCGTCACCGGCGCCGGAGATGCCGCGCTCCCAGCCGAGGAAGGCGATCTTGCGGTGGCCCTGGGCGACCAGGTGCTCGACGGCGGCGTCCGTGCCCGAGGCGCCGTCGACGTCGACCCAGTCGCCGATCTGCCGTCCCGACCACATCCGGCCGAAGCCCACGAACGGCACGCCCCGCTTGGCCAGCCACGCCTGGCGCGGGTCGCCCCGCTCGGTGCCGCTCAGCACGAAGCCGTCGACCTCGTGCTGGCCGAGCAGTTCCTCGTAGCCGTCCAGCGCGGGGCCGCCGGACGGGGAGGCGAACAGCAGGATGCGGTAGCCGGCCGCGTCGGCCGCCTGGGAGAGGGCGTGCAGGAAGCGGTCCAGGACCGGGCTGCTGGAGGGGCCGGGCTGGATGCCGTAGCCGATCAGTCTGCTGGAGCGGGTGCGCAGCGTCTGGGCGGCACGGCTGGGGCGGTAGCCCATCTCGTCGATCGCCCGGCGCACCCGCTCGAGGGTCTCGGGCCGCAGCATCTCCGGCGAGTTGATCGCGTTGGACACGGTCTGCGCGGAGACCCCGGCCCGGCGGGCGACCTGGGTGAGGGTCACCGGGCCGCCCTTGCCGGCGGCGGAGGTGTTGCTGGAGCGGGGCATGCGGCTCTCCGGCTGGTCGAGCGAACGAGAGGGGAGTTCTGTCGGCAGTTTTAGCGTTCCAAAAGCATTGCGAGCTCTCTGACGAGTCACTTACTGTCTTTGGAACGTTCGAATGCTGAGAGGTTCTACTCCTTTGGACTCCACTGTCAAGCCCCAGGACACCGACGCCTCGGTGGCACGGCCGGCCTCCGCGACCGACGGCCTGCAGCCGTTCCTGCACGACGCGGTCGTCACGCTGCATGCGCCGAGTCTCGTGATCTCGTCTGCGGACGGGCAGTTCGCAGGGGGTGTGGACGGCTTCTACCACGGCGACCGCCGGGCCCTGTCCGAACTCACCGTCGCCGCCGAAGGCATCGCGCTCGCGCCCGTGCAGGGCGGGCTGCGTGGAGCGGACCGGGCGGACTTCAGGGCCGTCCTGCGTGGTCTCGGCGAGACGACGCCGGACCCGGCCGTCACCCTGCACCGGCTCCGCAGCACCGCGGGCGGGCGGATGACGGACGTCGTCGAGGTCACCAACTCCGGCGTCCGGCACGTCGGTCTGCGGCTGACGGTGACCGCGAACACGGACCTCGCCGCCATGGAGCAGGTGAAGTCCGGGCGGCCCCCGCGGGTGCTGTCCCCGCAGGCCGCCGACGCCGACTCCATCGGCTTCTCCTGGAGCGCGGGCGACTTCGGCGCCCAACTGACCAGCGACCCCGCCCCGGACATGGTCCAACTGCCGGAAGGCCGGCTCTCCTACGACATCGATCTGCCGCCCGGCACCTCGTGGAGCGTCACGCTCGACTGCGTCGCCGCCTACGCCGACGGCGATCAGTTCCCCGCCCCGCCGCCCCGCCAACTCCCCTGGCTGACGCCGACGTTGAAGAGCGCGGACCGGGGCCTCGACCGGTGGCTGACCCAGTCCCTGGCCGACCTGGACCGCCTGCGCCTGTCCGACCCCCGCTCCTCCGATCCGGGCCGCCCGGACCAGTTCCTGGCCGCGGGCGCCCCCTGGTTCCTGACCCTCTTCGGCCGCGACTCGCTCTGGGCCGCCCGGATGCTGCTGCCGCTCGGGACCGGCCTCGCGGCCGGCACCCTGCGCACCCTCGCCCGCCGCCAGGGCGCCGTGACCGACCCGGCCACGGAGGAGCAGCCGGGCAAGATCCTGCACGAAGTACGCCGGGACACCCTGCAGTTGGCGAACCGGCTCGCCCTCCCGCCGGTGTACTACGGCACCGTCGACGCGACCCCCCTGTGGATCACCCTCCTGCACGACGCCTGGCGCTGGGGTCTGGCACCCCAGGAAGTCGAGGCCCTGCTGCCGCACGCCGAGGCCGCGCTCGCCTGGATGCGCACCCAGGCCGGCGCGAGCGGCGACGGCTTCCTCAAGTACATCGACCGCAGCGGCCACGGCCTGTCCAACCAGGGCTGGAAGGACTCCAACGACTCCATCCGCTTCCACGACGGCCGCCTCGCCGCCGCCCCGATCGCGCTGTGCGAGGTGCAGGCGTACGCCTACGAGGCGGCACGCGGCGGGGCCGCCCTGCTGCGGGCGTTCGGCCGGCCCGGGGCCGACGCGTGGGAGGAGTGGGCCGAGCGGCTGGCCGACCGCTTCCGCAAGCACTTCTGGGTGGAGGACGCCCACGGCCCCTACCCCGCCGTCGCCCTGGACGGCGACGGCCGGCCGGCGGACGCGGTGACCTCCGGCTTCGGCCACCTTCTCGGCACGGGACTGCTCACCGCCGAGGAGAGCGCCCTGCTCGCGGCCCGGCTGAGCCGCCCCGACCTCGACGCGGGCCACGGTCTGCGCACGCTGAGCAGCGACGCGGTCGGCTTCAACCCCTTCGGCTACCACACCGGTTCCATCTGGCCGCACGACACCGCCATCGCCGTGCACGGCCTGGTGCGGGCCGGCTTCCCCGACGCCGCCGCGTCTTTGGCGCAGGGGCTGCTGACCGCGTCGGCCGCCTTCGACTCCCGTCTGCCCGAACTGTTCGCCGGGCACGGCGCCGAGGCCGCCTCCCGCCCCGCCCCCTACCCGGCGTCCTGCCGTCCGCAGGCATGGGCGGCGGCCGCCTCGGTCTCCGTGCTCCAGGCCGCCCTCGGGCTCGACGCGGACGTCCCCGCCGGGACGGTCACCGTGGCACCCGCCTTCACCACGGCCTACGCACCGCTGAGCGTGAGCGGACTCCACGTCGGCCCGGGCGCGCTGGACATCACGGTCGCGGCGGACGGGACGGTGGACGTGACCGCGCCGGAGGGGCTCACCGTGGTCACACGGTGACAACGGCGGGCCGTCCCGCGGCACTTCACGCATCGCAGGACGGCCCACAGTTGCTCCGACGAGGGTTTACGGCACCTGTACGGCCTCGGGCCGCGCCTCCTTCGCGGCCGTACGGGCCTGGCGGGTGAGGGGGCCGAAGACGGCCAGCACCACGGCGCCGACGAGCCAGGTTCCCGCGATGAAGAAGAAGACGCTGCGGTAACCGCTGCTCTGGTAGAGCGACGCGACGATCAGAGGACCCGCGGCGTTCGACAGGCGGCCCAGTCCGTAGGAGACGCCCGTGCCCAGCGACCGGCCGCGGGTGTCGAAGAGTTCGGGCGAGTAGGCGTAGGCGAGAGCCGTGTAGCCGCGCTCGAACATGTTGACCAGGAAGCCGAACACGATGATCAGGACCGGGTTGAAGGTGAGGCCGTAGAGCAGGCCGCACAGGGCGATGACGATGCCGAACGCGGCCAGGCACCACTTGCGTTCGAACCGGTCGGTGACCAGGGACGCCAGATACGAGCCCAGCGGCGCGCCGACCGTGGTGAGCGCCACGTAGAAGACGGACTTCTCGACGCTGAAGCCCTCCTTGGCCAGCAGGGTGGGCGCCCAGCTGGAGTAGCCGAAGAAGCCGATGGTCTGCGTCACCCACAGCACCGTGAGCAGCAGGGTCGGGAACAGGTACCTCTTCTGCAGCAGCAGCTTCAACGGGGCCCGGGTCTGCGGCGCTTCGTCCACCGGAGGCGCCGGCTCGGGCAGCGGGCCCTTCTCCGCGGCCACGCTCGCCTCGATCTCGCGCAGGATCTCGTCGGCCTTGGCGTGCTCGCCGCGGCTCTCGTACCAGCGCGGGGACTCCTTGAGCCGGCGGGTGAACAGGACGAGCAGGATGCCCAGGGCGCCCCAGAGGTAGATCAGCCGCCACGACCAGTCGTTGAGCGGCACGACCGCGCTCGCCACGAGGTTGGTGGCCGGAGTGCCGCAGATGCCGACGACGATGGCGTACGCCTGGTACTTGCCGCGGACGGCGGCCGGGTACAGCTCGTTGACGTAGATGACCGCGACGACGGTCATGGCGGCGAGGCCCGCCGAGGTCAGCACGCGGAACACGCCGAGCGACACGATGTCCCAGGAGAACACCGACGCGAAGGAGAAGACGCCGAACCACAACGTGGTGAGCAGCAGGGCGCGTTTGCGGCCCCACCGGTCGGCCAGGGCGCTCGCCACGATCGACCCGATGAACATGCCGACGAAGGACAGCGAGGTGACGTAGGCGACCTGGTCGATCGTCACCCCCCACACCTTGATCAGCTTGGGGGCGGTGGTGGCGAACGTGTTGATGTCGGCGAACTCGAAGAAGTACGCGAAGGACACGGCCAGCAGAGTGACCTTGTGGAACCGGCCGATCGGCAGCCGGTTCAGCCTGTTCAGGGCGTTGGAGTGCACCACGGGGATCAGACCTTCTCGTTCGGCCAGTACAGGCGCATCGGGTTGTCCACGAGCAGCCGCCGTTGCTCTTCGGCGGTGACCGCGATCTGCGGAATCCGGTCGACCAGGAGCCCGTCGTCGGGCATGTGGTCGGTGAGGTTGGGGTGGGGCCAGTCGGTGCCCCACAGCACGCGGTCGGGGAACTCCTCGACGGCGCGGCGGGCGAAGGGGACGACGTCGGCGTACGGATGGCGCTCACCGTTCAGCGCGGCCGGGCCGGTCACGCTCAGGCGCTCGGGGCAGGTCACCTTCACCCAGACGTCGTTCGCCGCGACGAAGCGCAGGAAGCGGGAGAACTCCGGTCCGTCCGCGGGCCGGGTCACGTCCGGCCGGCCCATGTGGTCGATCACCAGGGGAGTGGGCAGCGAGGCGAAGAAGTCCTCCAGGTCGGGCAGGTCGGCGCTCTCGAAGTACAGGACGATGTGCCAGCCGAGCGGGGCGATCTTCTTCGCGATCAGGCTCAGGTCGTCCTCGGGCGAGGAATCGACCAGCCGCCGTACGAAGTTGAAGCGCACGCCCCGTACGCCCGCCGCGTCCAGGGCGCGCAGTTCGCGCTCGCCGATGTCCGGGCGGACGGTCGCGATGCCGCGGGCCCGCCCGCCGGACGCCTGCAGGGCGTCGACCATCGCGGTGTTGTCCGCGCCGTGGCAGGTGGCCTGCACGATGACGTTCCGGGCGATGCCCAAGTGGTCGCGCAGCGCGAAGAGTTGGTCCTTGCTCGCGTCGCAGGGCGTGTACTTGCGCTCCGGCGCGAAGGGGAAGACGGCCTGCGGGCCGAAGATGTGGCAGTGGGTGTCGACCGTCCCGGCCGGCAGCGCGAAGGTCGGCTTGGACGGGTTCGGATGCCAGTCCAACCAGCCGGGTGTGACAGGGGAGTTGGGGACAGCGGTGGGCACGGGTTCTCCTGACGGGGTGGGTGGATCAGCGGCTCTGGTGCTCGAGGGTCGGCGGCCCTGAGAGGCGTGGGGTCGGCGCCTCCGAGGGGCGCGGGTCAGCGGCTCCGGCGCTCGTGGTTCAGTGGCCCGGGCGCACACGGCTCAGCGGCTCCGGCGGTCGTGGATCAGCGGCCCTGACGCCTGAGCAGGGCGTCCAGGCGCGGGTACACGGCGCGGGCGTTGTGTTCCTGGATCGCGGCCAGGTCCTCCGTGCTCAGGCCGGCCTTCTCGACGTAGCGGCGGGTGTCGTCGAAGTGGTGGCCGGTGCACGGGTCGATGTCGCGGACGGCGCCGATCATCTCCGAGGCGAAGAGGATGTTGCGGGTGGGGACGACGCCGAGGAGCAGGTCGATGCCCGGCTGGTGGTAGACGCAGGTGTCGAAGAAGACGTTGCCGAGGACGTGTTCCTCCAGCTCCGGCTTGCCGAGCGCCATCGCGAGCCCCCGGAAGCGGCCCCAGTGGTACGGCACAGCCCCGCCGCCGTGCGGGATGATCAGCCGCAGCGTCGGGAAGTCCGTGAACAGATCGCCCTGCACGAGCTGCATGAACGCCGTGGTGTCGGCGTTGAGATAGTGAGCGCCGGTGGTGTGGAACGCCGCGTTGACGCTCGTGCTGACGTGCACCATGGCCGGGACGTCGTACTCGACCAGCTTCTCGTAGACCGGGTACCAGGACCGGTCGGTGAGCGGCGGGGCGGTCCACCGGCCCCCGGAGGGGTCCGGGTTCAGGTTGACCGCGACCGCACCCAACTCCTCGACACAACGGGCGAGTTCGGGCAGGCAGGTGGCGGGGTCGACGCCGGGCGACTGGGGCAGCATCGCGGCCGGGACGAAGCGCTCCGGGTACAGCCGGCTGACGCGGTGGCAGAGTTCGTTGCAGATCGACGCCCACTCGGCGGACGTCTCGAAACCGCCGATGTGGTGTGCCATGAAGGAGGCGCGCGGCGAGAAGACCGTCAGGTCGATGCCGCGCTCGTCCATCATCCGCAGCTGGTTCGCCTCGATCGTCTCGCGCAGCTCGTCATCGCCGATGCGCAGATCCGCGGGGACGGGGGCGGCGGCCGGATCGGCGAGCCCGGCGATCTGCCGCTCCCGCCAGGCGGCCAGGGCCGGCGGCGCGGTCGTGTAGTGGCCGTGGCAGTCGATGATCATTGCTGCACCCATTCGCGGTCGTACGTCGTCGCTGACCGGTGCAGCCTGGCTCCGCGCCACGGGCGCCGGGAGCCGCCCTGGCACGGAACTAACCTCCGCTTAACATTGGCGACCCCCTCCTGACCTCGTGGTCTACATTCGGCAGCGGGGACCACGGGCGAAAGGAGGTGGGCACATGCAGCTGCTGCTGGCCGAGGACGACGACGGGGTCGCGGCGGCCCTCGTGGAGGTCCTCTACGACCACGGACACGACACCCGGCGCCTCAGCCGCGGCAAGGACGTCATGACCTACCACCGCAGCGCCGACCTGCTCCTCCTCGACCTGGGCCTGCCCGACATCGACGGCCTGGAGGTGCTGCGCACGCTCCGCGCGGTGAGCGACCTGCCGGTCGTGATCCTCACGGCGCGCGGCGACGAGCGCTCGGTGGTGCGCGGGCTGCGGCTCGGCGCCGACGACTACCTGGTCAAGCCGGTACGGCTGACCGAGCTGCTCGCCCGTATCGACGCCGTCACCCGGCGTACACGGGCGAAGGACCCCGCTGCCGGTGCGCGGGTCGTCCGGGCCGGTGGCGTGGAGATCGACCTGGACGCCCGGCGGGTCCGGGTGGACCGGGCGGAGGTCGAGCTGACCGCCAAGGAGTTCGACGTCCTCGCGGTGCTGGCCCGGCGCGCGGGCACGGCCGTCAGCCGCGAGCAGCTCCTGGACGAGGTGTGGGGCGACGCCCGCCACGCCACCTCCCGCTCCCTCGACGTCCACCTCACCCAGCTGCGCGCCAAGCTGGGCCGCCCCGAGCTGCTCACCACGATCCGCGGCTTCGGCTACCGCTTCGGGGACTGAGCCGTGCGGACCCGGGTACAAGCCGTCCTGCTGCTGTTCGGCATCCTCGCGACGGCGGCCTTCGCCATCCCGCTGCTGCTGTTCACCGCCTCGGACCGCACCCAGCAGCTGGTCCTCGCCCGTAGCTCCGACCTCGACCGCTTCGCCTCCCTCATGGACCAGGCGGCCAGGACCGGCGACACCTCCCAGGTCGTCGCGGAGGCGCGCCGCTACACGCAGCTCTACGGCGAACCGCTCGTCGTGACCGACCTGCGGCGCAGCCCCGTCGTGCAGACCGGCGGCATGCGGGCCGACCAGCCCGCCGTGGCCCGGCTGATCGACGCGGCCCTGCGCAATCAGAGCGCCCGCCCCGCGGGGGCGCTGCGCCCCTGGTCGCGGGGGCACCGGATGTTCGCCGAGCCCGCCGGCACCGGCACCCAGGTCACCGGGGCCGTCGTCCTGCGCGCCTCGGTGACGACGGCCTCGGCGGACGTCACCAGACGCTGGGCCGCCGTTCTCGCCGGCACGGCGCTGGTCGCGCTGGCCTGCACCGCCCTCGCCCGCGCCGCGACCCGCTGGGTGGTCAGCCCGCTGCGCCGCCTGGACCGGGCCGTCGGACGGCTGGCCGCGGGTCTGCCGCCCGACCAGACCCCTGCCTCCGGCCCGCCCGAACTGCGTCAGCTGGCCACCGGGTTCAACCGCATGGCGCGCACCGTCATGGCGGCGCTGGAGCAGCAGGGCCGGCTCGTCGCCGACACCTCCCACCAGATGCGCAACCCGATGGCCGCGCTACGGCTGCGGGTGGACGCGCTGCACACCCATCTGCCCGCCTCCGCCGAGCGCACCTACACCGGGGTCACCACCGAACTCGACCGGCTGGAGACCCTGCTGGACGACATGCTCGCCCTCGCCACCGCGGAGCACCGTGCCGGTGAGCTGACGGTGACCGACGACGTGGATGCGCGCTGCGACGCCGCCGAGGTCGCCCTGACCCAGCACCGGCTCTGGCAGCCGGTCGCCGAGCGCGCCGGCATCCGCCTCACCACCGAGGCCGACGCCCCCGTCCCGGCGGTCTGCACGGAGCGTGAACTCGCCCAGATCACGGACATCCTGCTGGACAACGCGATCAAGTACGCCGGAGAGGGCGCCGAGATCACCCTCTCCTGCACCGCCGACGGCCCCTGGGCGGTCCTCACGGTGACGGACAACGGCCCGGGCCTCGCACCCGAGGAGCTGACCCAGGCCACGGAACGCTTCTGGCGCTCGTCCCGCCAGAGCGGAACCACGGGCACGGGCCTGGGCCTGGCGATCGCCCAGCAACTCCTGACCGGCCGAGGAGGCCGCCTGGAACTCCGCCGGGCACGACCGCGGGGCTTGCGTGCGAGAGCGTACGTGCCGCGGGGCGTGGGGGACGGGGGTGCGCGATGAGCGGGCGCGGGGTCAGCCGCCGTTCCGCTCCGCGGGTGGACGGGGGTGCGCGATGGGCGGGCGCGGGGTCAGCCGCTGTTCCGGTCCGCGGGTCGACGGGGGGCGATGACCGGCGTCGGGTTCATCCGCCGTTCCGCCCTGCGGGGCGGCGAGGGGTGCGCGATGACCGGCCAGACCGCCGATCGCGGTACCAGGGTGCGGGTCGATGGCGGTGCGCCAGGGGCAGCCGCCGTTCCGCCCCGCGGGTGGACGGGGGTGCGCGATGAGCGGTCGTGCGGTCAGCCGCCGTACCGCCATGCGGGCCGCCGTCGGGGTGGCCGCCTCGGCGGCGCTCGGGGGTGCCCTCGACGGTGATGTCTCGCGGCAGAGCATCGGGCCCAGCGGCGTGCTTCGCCTGGCGACCGGGGAGCCCACGGCGTTCTACGCCGCCTTCGGGCGCCTCCTCGCCACCGAGATCGAAGCGGCGTACCCGGGCCTGAGCTGCCGTATCCGCACCACCGCGGGCAGCGTCACCAACCTGGAGCTGCTGCGCGACGGCCACGTCGACCTCGCGCTCGTCCTCACCGACACCGCACGCCAGGCCCAGGGCACCACCCTCTTCCCGCATCCGGTGCCGCTGCGCGCGCTCGGCCGGCTGTACGAGACCTACCTGCAGTTCGCCGTCCGCGCGGACTCCACCGTGTACTCGGTCTCCGGCCTGGCCGGGCACACCGTCTCCCTGGGCGCCGTAGGCTCCGGGGCGGCCGAGCTCGGCGAACGGCTGCTGCGCGCCGCGGGTCTGACGCCCGGGACCGACGTCCCGGTACGCCACCTGCGGCTGGCCGCCGCGGCCGACGCCGTCCGGGCGGGAACCATCGAGGGCCTGCTCGTGGCCGGCGGCGTCCCCCTGCCCACCCTCACCGAACTCGACGACGATCCGGGTCTACGGTTCCTGCCGCTCACCGATCTGCTGCCGCGACGCGGGGGTGGAACCGGGGGCACCGAAGGACTGGCCGCCTCGGGCCTGGAAGAGGTGACCTTCCCGGAGACCGCGTACCGCACGGCCGCCGGCGTCGCCACCGTCGGAGTCTCCAACCTGCTGGTGTGCCGCCCCGACCTGGACACCGGCGTGGCCGAGGCGATCACGCGCCTGCTGGTCCAGCGCGCCGGCGAACTCGTGCCCGGCAGCGCGGTCGGAGCCCAGTTCCTCGACGTCCGCAGCCTGATCGGCACGGGGAGCATCGCGCTGCATCCCGGAGCGATCGCGGCGTACCGGGAGCTGCACGGCTGAGCTTCGCATGCCGTCACCGCAGAGACCGCCCCTCGGTCCGGCGGCAACGATCATCGCCATGAGTTCGTGCGGAGCTGGGAAATTCGCGCGGAGCTAGGAAAGAAGACTGGCCACCCCGTCGATCAGCAGATCCCGGTCCGACCGGGCCGCCACCACCTCGAACCCCGCCTCGGCGAGCTGCCGGGCGCGTGCGGGGCTGCCCGCGTACACGCCCGGGACGACGTCGTTCGCGCGGCACGCGGAGACGATCGACCGGAGTTCCCCCTTGCCGCCCGCGATGAGATCGTCGAGTGCGACGCCGAGGGACAGGGCGAGGTCGTAGGGGCCGACGAAGACCATGTCGACTCCGGGCGTCGCGGCGATCTCCTCGACGTTGTCGAGGCCGAGGCGGGTCTCGACCATGACGCCGCAGACCACTTGGCGGTTGGCCTCCTCGACGCCGACCTCCGCGCGGCCCCAGTACGGGGCGAACGGTCCCCAACTGCGGCTGCCGATCGGGGGATAGCGCACGGCGGCCGCCGCCCGCGCGGCGGACTCGGCACTCTCGATCATCGGGATGATGACCCCGCGCGCGCCGGCGTCCAGCGCGCGGCCGATCTCGCCCGCGTCGAGCGAGCGCACCCGTACCAGCACGTCGACCCCTGTGACGGCATGCAGCGTGTCGCGCATCGACCGGTCGTCGTAGAAGCCGTGTTGGGCGTCGAGCCCGATCCAGCCGGGGCGGCCGTGGCTGACGGCCTCCGCGGCGGCGGCGCCCAGGAGCGACCACACCCCGGTGGCCGAGGTCGGAGTCCACGTCGTCGTTCGGGTCACGCTGGTGTCTCCTCGTGTGCCGGTTGTACGTCCGGGAAGTGGTGCGCGCCGCTCAACTCGGCTCCGGGGAAGCGGAGATGACGTCGACGGCGAGGCGTCGGTGTGCGGCGAAGAGCGCCAGGGCCGTGTCGGTGTCGCGGGCGTGCAACGCGCCGACGAGTTCGCGGTGCTCGCGCGGGATGCGGTCGAGGTAGCCCTCGGTGCTGCGTCCGATGCGGGTCAGCAGGAACAGGTGCACCTGGCAGCGGATGCCGTCCCAGGCGTCGGCGAGGCGCCGGTGGCCCGCTGCGGCGAACACCGCGTCGTGGAAGGCGATGTCGCAGCGCACCATCTCGTGCGCGTCGCCGGCCCGTTCCATCAGGTGGGCCGTCTTCGCGATGGAGGCGAGGTCCTCGTCCGAGGCGCGCGCGATCGCCTCGCGGACGGCCAGGTCCTCCAACGCGCCGCGCAGGCTGTCCAGTTCGGCCACGTCGTCGGCGGACAGCGAGGTCACCGTCGTGCCGCGGTGCCAGGCGCAGTGGACCAGCCCCTCGCGCTCCAGCAGGCGAAGGGCTTCGCGGACCGGGCCGCGGCTGACGTCCATGTCGCCGGACAGCTCCACCTCGCGCAACTGCGCGCCCGGCTCGTACGTGCCGTCGAAGATGGCCTCGCGAATACGGTCGGCGACCTCGTCGGCCAGGCCCCGGCGCCGGGCGGGAGTCACCCGTCCCCGCTCGCTCATCGCCTTCACCTCCTCAATGTCGGAATGTTAACATTCGGTTCGCCTCCAATGTCAACATGGCGACAATGGCGGCACAGGACCGAGCAGGAAGGCATCCCATGACCGTTCTCGACTCCCCGATCCCTCGCTTCCATCTCGCCATGCCCGTCGACGACTTGGCCGCCGCCCGCCGGTTCTACGGCGAGGTGCTGGGCCTGGAGGAGGGGCGCAGCGCGGACAGGTGGGTGGACTGGAACCTGCACGGCCACCAGTTCGTCACCCATCTCGCCCCGGGACGCGGACAGCGCGTCCACAACCCGGTCGACGGCCACGACGTCCCGGTGCCGCACTTCGGACTGATCCTGACCGTCCCCGAATTCCACAAACTCGCCGACCGGTTGCGCGCGGCGGGCACCGAGTTCGTCATCGAGCCCTACGTCCGCTTCGAGGGCCAGAAGGGCGAGCAGTGGACGATGTTCCTCCACGATCCGGCCGGCAACGCCCTGGAGTTCAAGGCCTTCGCCGACGACTCGCAGGTCTTCGCCGCCTGACCGGCGGTCGTGCGGCCCGCCCGCCCGTGGCTCGGACGAACGGACCGCACCTTTCTGGAACAACCGGCTCAGTACAGGCCACCCGACGCCCCGCGGGGAGGCGTGCGCCGGGTGCCGGCCGAGGTCAGGCGCAGCCCGCCGGAGTGGCCCGGGAGGCGTCGGAGATCAGCGCCTGCTGGGCCGCCTTGAGCCGCTTGACGTCCGGCTTGACCACCTTGCGGTCGTAGGTCATCAGGCCGTTGAGCTCGCCCTCGACGTCCGATATCTGGGTGTAGACCGCGCCGTTGCCGCCCTTGCAGGCCAGCGCGTGCACCTCGGCGAGCTTGGCCAGGTAGTCGTCCGTGTAGGTCGAGGGATCGACGTCCACGTACGACTGCTGCACCGACCAGGCGTGCCCGGGCACCGCGAGCCCCAGGCCGCCGTACTCACCGCTGACCAGAGCGCGTTTGCCGTCCGGGTTCGGTGGCAGGGCGGGGCTGGGATAGCCGTGCTCGTCGATGATGTCGCCGGTGCCGCCGTCGGCCCCGAGGTTGATCCCGGACATGGAGTTCACCAGCCGGGTCGGGTCCCAGGACTTGGCCTGGTCGGCGATGCGGGCCATGTCGTACTGGCCCCAGCCTTCGTTGAAGGTGACCCACATGACGACCGACGGGCTGCTGATGTGCTCGTCGATCATCTGCTTCATCTCACGCTCGTACTCGGCGCGGGCCGCGGTGGACGGGTTCACGCCGGCCGTCATCGCCGGCATGTCCTGCCACACCATCAGACCCAGCTTGTCCGCCCAGTAGAACCAGCGGTCGGGCTCGACCTTGATGTGCTTGCGCACCGAGTTGAAGCCCATGTTCTTGTGCATCTTCAGGTCGTGGGCGAGGGCCTCGTCGGTCGGGGCCGTGTACAGGCCGTCCGGCCAGAAGCCCTGGTCGAGCGTGGCCATCATGAAGATCGGCTTGCCGTTCAGGACGGTGCGTGGAACGCCGTCGATCTTCTCGACCTTGATGGAGCGCATACCGAAGTAGCTGCCGACGTGGTCGGCCCCGACGGTGACCTTGAGGTCGTAGAGGAAGGGGTCGTCGGGCGACCACAGGTGCGGCTTGCGCAGGTGCAGGGTCAGGGGTGCGCCGCTGCGGCCGGTGACCGTGGCCACCTTGCGCTTGCCTTCGTAGGCCGTCGCCGTGACCGGCAACCCGGCGCGCACGCCCTGCGGTTCGACGGTGAGCGTGCCGGCGGCCACGTCCGGGGTGAGCTTGAGCTGGTCGACATGGTCGGCGGCGACCGGCTCCATCCACACCGTCTGCCAGATGCCGGAGGTCGGCGTGTACCAGATGCCGCTGGGGTCCAGACGCTGCTTGCCGATCGGCGGGTTCTCGCCGTTCGCCGCGTCAGTCGGGTCGTAGACGCCGACGATCAGCTCCTGGGTACGTCCGGGCTTCAGCGCGTCGGTGATGTCGGCGCTGAACTTGTCGTAGCCGCCCTTGTGTTCGGCGACCTTGGTGCCGTTGACGTACACCTCGGACTGCCAGTCCACCGCGCCGAAGTTCAGCTGGAGCCGCTTGCCGGAGCCGACCTTCCAGCCGGGCGGCACGGTGAAGGTGCGCCGGTACCACATGCGGTCCTCGTGCCGTTCGATCCCCGACAGCTGGGACTCGACCGGGTAGGGGACGAGGATCTTCTCGCCGAGGTTCCTGCCCACCGGCGGCTGCTCTCCCGCCTTGGCGGCGGCGAACTGCCAGGAGCCGTTGAGGTTCTGCCAGGACGCACGGGTCAACTGCGGCCGCGGGTACTCGGGATGGGCGTTGCGCGGGGAGACCTGGTCGGCCCACTTGGTGCGCAGCTCGTAGGTGGACTTGTTGGCTCCGCTGCTCCAGAAGGTGCTGACAACGTTGCCGTCCGTGCCGGTCAGGCCGCCCTTGCCGTCGTAGCGGACGTCGGCGAGGCCCGGCGCGGTGCCGGTCTTGTTGCCGACGACGGGTTCCTTCAGCGCGACGAGCAGGGTCCGGGGGTTGGCCGGATCCGGCTTCGCGTCGCCCAGGGGCCAGGTGGCGCCGCCGATCACGGCGTCGAAGTGGCTGCTCAGACCGGCCGGCGGCGCGCCGAGCGGCTGTGCGAAGTCGAGCTTGAGGGTGCGGCCGCTCGCCAGGACGGTGGTGGAGATGGCGCCGTCGTAGGCCCATCCGTCGGGCAGCCGGAAGGCCGACTGCGGTACGGCGGTCTTGGTGCCGCCGGGCGGGGTCCAGCGCAGGTGGAGGTTGGAGCCTCCGTAGTGCTCGAAGTACTCGACCTTGATGTCGTAGGCCTTGCCGGCGGTCAAGTCGACCGGTGTGCCGGTCTGTTCACGGTCCCAGTCGTCGACCCAGTGGTCGATCACCATCTTCCCGTCGACCCACAGCCGGAAGCCGTTGTCGCCGATGATCGAGAAGGTGGTGGGCCCGGTCTTCTCCGGGACGATCTTGCCGGTCCAGCGGACGCTCACGTCGTCCGACTGCCCGGTGGCGAAGTTGAGGCGCGGCTCCAGGGTGTCGAAGTCGAGGTTCGGATCGAAACCGGTGGCTTTGAGCTGGTCGAAATCGAAGGCGCCGGGGGCGGACTGGGTGTAGTACTCGCCCTTCAGGCCGTGGACCTCCACGGGGTCGTCGGCCGCGGTCGCGGCGGGGGCCGCGGCGAGGCCCGCGGCCCCCAGTGCCGCGGCGAGCAGCAGGGCGAGGCGTTGACGGATGGGTCTGTGGACGGGGCTGATGCGCACGAATCCTCCTTGGCTGAGGAAGGGTGGCGGCTCGTTGCTTCAGTCTGTACAACGTTGGAAGGAACGGCAGTTGGCATGAGAGCACGGCTCCCGGCCGCTGTCCAGGGGGCATGACGAAGCCTCGTGGACGAGGCACCCATCGACGCTGAGGAGATCCCTTGCGGGTCAGCCTGAAGGACGTGGCGGAACGCGCGGGCGTTTCGATCAAGACCGTGTCCAACGTTGTGAACAACTATCCGCACGTCACACCGGGGATGCGGTCCCGTGTGCAGGCGGCGATCGACGAGCTCGGCTACCGGCCGAACCTGACCGCGCGCCATCTGCGCAAGGGCCGTACGGGGATCATCGCGCTGGCCGTTCCCGAACTCGGCAACCCCTACTTCGCCGAGCTGGCCGGCGCCGTGATCGACGCGGCGGCCGAGCACGAGTTCACCGTTCTGCTCGACCACACCCGCGGCGAGCGCGAGCAGGAGATTCTGGTCAGCCAGGGCTTCCGCGGCCGGGTGATCGACGGGCTGATCCTCAGCCCGCTGGCCCTGGAGGCCGAGGATCTGCAGGGCCGCTCCGACGACGTGCCGCTGGTGCTGCTCGGCGAGCGCGAGTACGACCTGCCCTTCGACCACATCGCGATCGACAACGTGGCCGCGGCGCGCTGCGCGGTGCGCCATCTGCTCGGCCGCGGCCGGACCCGGATCGCCTACCTCGGTGTGCGCACCGACTCCGTGAACCGGCCCGCCCACCTGCGACTGGACGGCTGGCGCGCGGAGTTGGCGGAGGCCGGGGTGCCCGCGCCGGACAGCCTGGTGGTGCCGGTGGGCGGCTGGGACCGGGACGACGGGGCGCGCGCGATGGCCGAGTTGCTCGACGCCGGGGTGCGCCCGGACGCCGTCTTCGCCTTCAACGACCTGATCGCGATCGGGGCGATGCGGGTGCTGCACGAGCGGGGTCTGCGGGTGCCCTGGGACGTGGCGGTGGTGGGGTTCGACGACATCGCGGAGGGGAGGTTCGGCGCCGTCACGCTGACGACGGTCTCGCCGGACAAGCAGGCGATCGCGAAGATGGCCGTCGGCTCGCTTCTGCGCAGCCTGTCGGGCCGCGAGGAGCCTGGTGGGCGCGAACTCACGGCTGATTTCGAGCTAGTTGAGCGGGAGAGCACTCTCGGCCGACGGTGACGAGATTTCGGACGGAAGGCTTTACACGCCCCTTCCAACGATGTAAAAACCTCCCCGAACGACGTGCACGCCGAGTTGACCGCAAGAGCCAGCCTCCCCGAGAGCGCTCTCACCTCCCGGGGCCCGCGCCGTTTGGGGACACCCATGAAGCCCACCGCACTTGTCCGTCGCACCTCCGCACGAACCCTCCTCGCCGCCGGCCTCGTGACGAGCCTCGCGCTCGCGACCGGATGCACCAAGTCCGAGGACGACTCGGGCAAGAAGACCTCCGCCTCGAAGCAGGACGACGCCGGCCAGGTGGTCGCCTCGCCCAGCACCGGGTCGGGGCCGACCTGCACCATCGACGCCTACGGCGGCCAGAAGCTCGACCTCAAGGGCGCCACCGTCGGCTTCTCCCAGTCCGAGAAGGAGGCCAACCCCTTCCGGATCGCGGAGACCGCCTCCATCAAGGCAGAGGCCCAGAAGCGGGGGGTGAAGCTGCTCACCGCCAACGCCCAGTCGCAGTTCTCCAAGCAGATCAGCGACGTGCAGGACCTCATCGCCAAGGGTGCGAACCTGCTGGTCATCGCGCCGCTCAACTCCGACGGCTGGGAACCGGTGCTGCGCACCGCGGCCGCCAAGCACATCCCGATCGTGACCATCGACCGCAAGATCAACGCCACCGCCTGCAAGGACTACGTGAGCTTCATCGGCTCCGACTTCGTGGAACAGGGCAAGCGGGCCGCCGACTCCATGATCGAGGCGACCGGCGGCAAGGGCGAGATCGCGATTCTGCTCGGCGCGGCCGGCAACAACGTCACCACCGAGCGCACCAAGGGCTTCGAGGACCGCATCAAGGAGAAGGCCCCCGGTCTGAAGATCGTGTTCAGGCAGACCGGCGAATTCGCCCGCGAGAAGGGCCAGTCGGTCACCGAGAACCTCATCCAGTCCAAGCCCGGCATCACCGGCATCTACGCCGAGAACGACGAGATGGGCCTCGGCGCCGTCAACGCCCTCAAGGGTGCGGGCAAGAAGCCCGGCGACGTCAAGATCGTGACCATCGACGGCACCCGCAACGCCGTACAGGGCATCGTCGACGGCTGGATCTACGGCGTGATCGAGTCCAACCCGCGCTTCGGGCCGCTCGCCTTCCAGACCCTCGACACCTTCACCAAGGGCGACAAGGTGGGCCAGGACATCGTTATCAAGGACAGCTCCTACGCCAAGAGCAACGCCCAGTCGGACCTCGCCAAGGCCTACTGACGTGCTCTCGGTCACCCACCTGTCCAAGACCTTCCCCGGCGTGCGCGCGCTGTCCGACGTGGACTTCACCGCGCGCGCCGGGGAGGTGCACGCACTCGTCGGCGAGAACGGCGCGGGCAAGTCGACGCTCATCAAGCTGCTCACCGGCGTCTACCGGCCCGACGCCGGCGAGGTGACGTACGACGGCGAACCGGTCCGCTTCACCACCCCCCTGCAGGCCCAGCAGGCGGGCATCTCGACCATCTACCAGGAGGTCAACCTCGTCCCGCTGATGAGCGTGGCCCGCAACCTGTTCCTGGGCCGCGAACCCCTCGGCCGGTTCGGCCTGATCGACTTCCGGCGCATGCACCGCGAGGCCGACGAGGCCCTGCGCGGACTCGGCATCCGGGTCGACGTGCGCCGGCCACTGCGCGAACTCGGCGTCGGCGCCCAGCAGATGGTCGCCCTCGCCCGCGCCGTCGCCGTCGACGCCCGCGTCGTCATCATGGACGAGCCGACCTCCTCCCTCGAACCCCGGGAGGTCCAGACCCTGTTCGGGGTCATCCGCATGTTGCGCGAGCGCGGCGTCGCGGTCATGTACGTCAGCCACCGCATGGACGAGCTCTACGAGATCTGCGACACGGTCACCGTCCTGCGCGACGGCCGCCTGGTGCACACCGGACCGCTCGCCGGCCTCGACCGGCTCAAGCTGGTGGCGATGATGCTCGGCCGCGAGATCGGCGAGGTGCGCGCGGAGGGCATGACCAAGTTCTCCGGCTCGCACGACACCGCCGCCGAACCGGTGCTGCGGGCCCAGGAGCTGACGGTCGGTCACCGGCTGCGGGACGTGTCCCTGTCGATTCGTCCTGGTGAAGTCGTGGGCCTGGGAGGGCTGCTGGGCTCCGGTCGCAGCGAGACCGCGAAGGCCATCGCCGGGGCGCTGCCCACGGACACCGGCCGCGTGGTCGTCGCCGGCGTCCCGGTCCGCGCGGGCTCGACCGCCGCCGCCATCCGCGCCGGCATCAGCCTGCTGCCCGAGGACCGCAAGGCCGAGGGCATCGTGCCCGGACTGTCGGTGCGCGAGAACATCGCGCTCGCCGCGCTGCCCGGACTGTCCCGCTTCGGCCTCGTCGACGACTCCCGCATCGACAAGATCGTGGAGACGTTCATGAAACGGCTGCGGATCAAGGCCGCCGGCCCGCACCAGAAGGTCGGCGAACTCTCCGGCGGCAACCAGCAGAAGGTGCTGCTGGCCCGCTGGCTCGCCCTGCACCCCAAGGTGCTGCTGCTGGACGAGCCCACCCGCGGCATCGACGTCGGCGCCAAGGCGGAGGTGCAGGCACTCATCGACGAACTCGCCGACGACGGCCTCGCCGTGCTGCTGATCTCCTCCGACACCGAGGAACTGATCGAGGGCAGCGACCGCGTGGTGGTCCTCAAGGACGGCGCCGTCGTCCGCGAGCTGACCGGCGACGCCGTCACCGAGGACGCGCTCATGCGCGCCATCGCGGCCGTACCCGCTGGAGGCAAGGATGGCTGAACTCACCGTCGCCCGCGGCACGTTGGACCGCGACCGGCTGCTGCGCCTGCTCCAGGACTACGGCGTCTACGCCGGCGTCCTGGTGCTGCTGCTGTTCAACTTCGCCTTCACCCCGCACTTCGTCTCCGCGGCCAACTTCCGCACCCAGGCCGTCCAGGTGGCCCCGGTGCTCATCGTCGCCCTCGGCATGGCCCTGGCGATCGGCACCGAGGGCGTCGACCTGTCGGTGGGCTCGGTGATGGCCCTGTCCACCTCCCTCCTCTCGCTCTACCTCGGCTACGGCGCCTGGATCGCCGCCCTGGTCGCGGTGATCGGCGGCATCGTCGTCGGCGTCGCCAACGGCGCGCTCATCGCCTTCGTCGGCGTCCAGCCCATCGTCGCCACCCTCGCCCTGATGGTCGCCGGACGCGGACTGGCCCTCGTCCTGCTGCCCCAGCTGAAGGACGTACGCGACCCCGGCCTCGCCTCACTCGGCTCCGGCGACGTCCTCGGCGTGCCCTACCTGGTCCTCATCGCCGCGGCCCTCGCCCTGCTGGTCGCGTTCGTGGTGCGCCGCACCACCTTCGGGCGTCAGGTGCTGGCCATCGGCGACAGCCGCCCGGCCGCCCGCCTCGCCGGCCTCCCGGTCCGCCGGGTCCTGGTCGTCGTCTACGTCTGCTCCGGCGCCCTCGCCGCGATCGCCGGCGTCCTCGCCACCGCCCGCCTCACCGCGAGCGACCCCACCTCCCTCGGCACCCTGATGGAGCTGTCCGCGATCACCGCCGTGGTCGTCGGCGGCACCCCGCTCAGCGGCGGACGGGTGCGCATCGGCGGCACCGTCGCGGGCGCCGTCCTCATCCAGCTGCTGACCACCACGCTCATCAAGCACGATCTGCCGCCGTCGTGGACCCAGATCGCCCAGGCCGTGGTGATCGTCCTCGCCGTCTACGCGGCCCGGGAACGAGGCAGGAGATGACCACGCACACCGAAGAGGCCGGCATGCCGGCGGACACCGTGGGCGCCGAGGACGACGATCCCGCGCGCCCGAACCGCTCCGAGCGGCTGAGCGCGCTCGCCCAGCAGCACGGCGCCCTGGTCACCCTCGTGATCGCCATGGCCGTGGCGTCGCTGAGCTTCGACACCTTCCTGACCGGCGACAACCTCGAGAACATGGCGCTGTCCTCGGCGTTCCTCGCGGTGGTCGCCCTCGGCATGACCTTCGTGATCATCACCGGCGGCATCGATCTGTCGGTCGGCTCCCTGTTCGCCCTCGGCGGTGTGCTCGCCGCGTGGGGCTCGCAGTACGGCACCGTCGTGGCGCTGCTGCTGCCGCTGGCCGTGTGCGGACTGATCGGCCTGGTCAACGGGCTGCTCATCGCACGCGTCCGGCTGGCGCCGTTCATCGTCACGCTGGCGGCGATGCTGGGCGCCCGGGGCATTCTGCTGGCCATCACCGACGAGGGCTCGACGACGTATCTCGTCGACAAGGACTCCTTCTTCGCCACCCTCGGGCAGGGCTCCCTGCTCGGCATCGGCGTGCCCGTGTGGATCACTGTGGCGCTGTTCGTGCTCGGCGCCGTCGTGCTGCGTCGCACGAGGTTCGGGCAGTACGTGTACGCCGTCGGCGGCAACGAGGACGCGGGAGCCCTGATGGGCGCCCCCGTGGCCCGTACGAAGATCTCCGTCTACACCCTGTCGGGCCTGTGCGCCGGACTCGCCGGCGCGCTCAACGCGGCCTGGCTGGAGTCCGGCGTGACCATCCTCGGCTCCGGTATGGAGCTGGAGGCGATCTCGGCCGTCGTCATCGGCGGCACCCTGCTCAGCGGCGGCTTCGGCTTCATCAGCGGCTCGCTGGTGGGTGTGATGCTGCTGAAGGTCATCCAGAACGTGATCAACCAGATCGGCTCGCTCGACTCCGCGTACCAGCAGGTCGTCAGCGGTGCCTTTCTGGCCGTGGTGGTCGTCGCCCAGACATGGCTGGGCCGGAGACGGAGAGTGCTGTGAGACCCTTCTCGTCCAGATCCCGCCGTACGGCGGCTGTTGTCGCGTCCGGTGCGGTGATGGGGCTGTGCCTGGCCGGCCCCGGTGCCGCGGCCGCGGACACCGCGCACCACAAGCCCCGCACCGCGACGGTGACGGTGCAGGACGCCCGCTTCGAGGTCCTGTCCCCGACGCTGATCCGGACCGAGTACGCCGGCGACGGCCACTTCGAGGACCGGCCCACCTTCAACGCGATCGGCCGGGACGCCTTCACCCCGCCGCCCTACACCTCGTCCGTCGACGACGGCGTCCTGACCATCACCACCAGCGCCATGACCCTGCGCTACCGCGTCGGCTCAGGACCCTTCGACGCCGGCAACCTGACCACGTCGTTCAAGGCGGGCGCGGCACCGGTGCTCGCGGCGCCCTGGCAGCACGACGTGTGCGCCGTCGGCGCCCTGTGCGAGGCGGAGGACCAGCAGTACGACGGCCCCGGCCTCGCCTCCGACCACAGCGGGTTCACGGGCAAGGGCTTCCTCGCCGGCTTCGAGGCCGACAACAACTCTCTGTCGGCGGACGTCACGTCACCGGCGGCCGGCACCTACGACCTCGCCGTCCGCTATGCCAATGCCGTCGGCAGCGACGGCCACCACGAGGCCCGCACGCTCAGCCTCGGCGTGGACGGCGGCGCCGACAGGACGTTCACGCTGCCCGCGACGGCGGACTGGAACACCTGGGGCGTCGCCCGCCTGCCGCTGACGCTCGGCGCCGGCCCGCACACCGTGCGGCTGCACCGCACCGCAGCCGACTCCGGAAGCGTCAACATCGACAGCCTCGCCCTGCTGACCACGGGAGCCACCTACCCCTCCCGGACGCAGAGCACGGTCGACGGCTGCCGCTTCGGCACCAGTTGCGAGGCCGAGGACGCCCTCCTGGCAGGCTCCGCGACCGTCGCCACCGACCACAAGAACCACGCCGGCTACGGGTTCACCGCCGAGCTCAACCAGGGCTCCGGCATCTCGGACCGCATCACGGGCGTACCCGCGGACGGCACGTACGTGCTGAACCTGCGCTACGCCAACGGGACGGGCAGCGACGGCCTGCACCAGTCCCGCACGATGGAGGTCGCCACCGGCACCGGCGCCTCGCGCAGCCTCACCCTCCCGGCTACCGACAACTGGGACACCTGGCAATCGGCCGCCGTGCCCATCGAGTTGAAGGCCGGCACGAACGAAGTCGCCCTGACCTGCCCGGAGTCCACCAGCTGCCACGTCAACGTGGACACCCTCGCGCTGAGCCGGCAGGGCGAGACGGCCCCCGCACCCCACCTGGCCCTGGGCGGCTACCGGCGCAGCCTGGACGGCCTCAACGGCGACAACGACCCCACCCCCTGGACCACACCCGGGCTCCTGAACCGCGACGGCTGGTACCTGCTCGACGACACCCCGTCCGCGATCTACGACACCGCCACGAAGAAGGCGACGGCGCGCCCCGCCCACGCCGGCCGCCCCTACCAGGACGGATACCTCTTCGGCTTCGGACACGACTACCAGCAGGGCCTGTCGGACCTCGCGACCCTGACCGGGCCGTCACAACTGCTGCCCCGCTGGGCCTACGGCGTCTGGTACTCGGAGTACATCGACCGCACCGCGAGCGACTACGAGAACACCATCCTGCCCGCGTTCCGCGCCGCGGACGTACCCCTGGACGTGCTGGTCACGGACACCGACTTCAAGTCGCCCAACACCTGGAGCGGCTGGAACTTCGACCCGGCCAAGTTCCCCGACCCCAAGGGCTTCTTCGACTGGTCCACGAGCCAGGGACTGCACAACACCCTGAACGTGCACCCGAGCATCCTCGGCTCCGACCCGCAGTTCGCGAAGGCCCAGAGCACCGCCAAGGGCAAGCTGCGCAAGGGCGGTTGCGCGGGCAGCGCGGGCTCGGACTGCTACACCTTCGACTTCGGCGACCCGGACCAGCTCAAGGCCTACCTCGACCTGCACCGGCCGATGGACCGGGCGGGCAACGACTTCTGGTGGCTGGACTGGTGCTGCGACGCCTCCCGCTCCTCGCAGCCGGGCGTCACCCCGGACGCGTGGATCAACCAGAAGTACGCCGACCTCACCTCCGAGACCAGCGACCGCGGCTTCGTCCTGTCCCGCGCCTACGGCTCCCTCCAGGCCGGCGGCTACAGCGGCGGCGTCGGCCTGCCCACCGGCCCCTGGGCCGACAAGCGCAGCACCCTCCACTTCTCCGGCGACACGACGTCGAACTGGGGCACCCTGCACGCCGAGATCGGCTACACACCGGGGGAGTCCGCGGCCACCGGCCTGTCCAACGTCAGCCATGACATCGGCGGCCACAACGACGGATACGGCATCCCGGGCGCGGAGACGTACACCTCCGGCGGCCAGACCCACCGCACCACCAAGCTGCCCGACGACCTGTACGCCCGCTGGGTGCAGTTCGGCACCTTCCAGCCCATCGACCGCCTGCACAGCAACCACAGCGACCGCCTGCCGTGGCAGTACGGCGCCGACGCGCAGAAGTCCGCCGAGAAGTTCCTGCGCCTGCGCGAGTCGCTCGTGCCGTACACCTACACCCTGGCGCAGCAGGCCAGCACCACCGGAACCCCGATCGTGCGCCCGCTGTACCTGCAGTACCCGGAGGAGGAGACCGCCTACACCAAGGCCGACAGCGAGTACCTCTACGGCCCCGACATGCTGGTCGCCCCGGTCACCAAGCCCGGTACCAGCGCCACCACCTCGGTGTGGTTCCCGCCGGGCCGATGGACGGACTACTTCACCGGCCGCACCTACGACGCCCCTGCGGGCGGAGCCACGTACGACATCACCACCACCCTCGACACCATGCCGGTGTTCGTCCGAGCGGGCGGCATCGTCACGACCCGGTCGGGCGACGTGCCGAACGACGCGCAGAGCCCGCTGAGCAAGGCCGGCGTGACGGTGGCACCGGGAGCGTCCGGCGCCTGCACCCTCTACGAGGACGACGGCACGAGCACGTCCGGGCGCAACGCCACCACGCGCCTCCGCTACACCGAACACAAGAACGCGCACCAGCTGACCATCGCACCCACGAAGGGCACCTTCCGGGGGCAGACGAGCCACCGCACATGGACGGTCTCGTTCCTCGGAGTGGAACACGCGCCGAGGCAAGTCACCACGGACGGCGCGAAGTTGACCGCATCGGCGTGGCACTGGGACGCCGACGCCCACGTCCTGCGGATCACCATGCCCTCGCACAGCATCCGCAGCGCGGTGAGCATCGCGTACGAGTGACAGGCTGGGGGAGTGGCGAAGGGGGGCCCGCGCATGGGTGAACGCGCAGGCCCCCCTTTGGCTACGTTGTCCCGATGACCGACATCCTGCCACCCGGCGGCGCCGTACTGGACGCGGGCGAACTGGAGGCCCGGTGGGCGCACGCCTGGCGACCGGAGCAGGCTGCGGAGCGGTTGGCCGGGCTCCGTGCACCGTGGTGCGTGGCGGCGGGCTGGGCGCTGGACCTGTTCCGTGGAGCGCAGACCCGGCCGCACGGTGATCTGGAGATCGCGGTGCCCGCGGCGGACTTCGCCGAGGTACGGGACCGCTTCCCGGAGTACGCCTGGGACGCGGTCGGTTCGGGGCGCATCTGGGCGGAGGCGGGCCCCGGGCCTCTGGCGGCCACGCACCAGACCTGGCTCCGCGACCCGGCAACAGGCCACTTCCTGCTGGACACCTTCCGCGAACCGCACGACGGCACCACGTGGATCTGCCGACGGGACGAGACTTTGCGCCTGCCGTACGAGGAGATCATCGAGCGGTCGGACGATGAAATCCCATATCTGGCACCGGAGTTGGTGCTCCTTTTCAAGGCGAAGGAGCCGCGGCCCAAGGACGAGGCGGACTTCGCCGGGGTGCTGCCGCTGCTGGACCGGGCGCGGCGGGAGCGGCTGAGCGGGTGGCTGGAGCGCGTGCATCCCGGGCACCCATGGCGGGCGGAGCTGTCGCGGCAGCCGGCCTCACCTGCCGGCCTCGTCCGCGGTCAGGTCCGCGAGACGTAGGGCCGTGTCGAAGTGGGGGGTGAGGCGGGTCTTGGCCAGGGCGAAGGAGACGCCGGTGGACGGGTCGGCGTAGACGTAGCTGCCGCCGCCACCGATCCAGCCGAACGCGGTCGGCGCTTCGTCCGGCGGAGCGCCGATGCGGCCGAGGGGATAACCCAGGCTCAGGCGCACCGGGTTGCCGAAAACCTGGTCGGTGCCCTCGAAGGCCACCGCCGTCAACTCCTCGAGCTGATCCGCCCCGAGGAGCCGCCCGTCGAGGAGCGCGGCGTTCATGGCGGCGATGCCCCGCGCCGTGAAGGTGCCTACCGACGGGATGTCCGCCTCCAGGATCTCGTGGTCGTTTCCCATCGCCGCGGTCGGTTGCCGTTCCCAAGGCGCGAGAAGCGAATCGGCATCAGGTGGGGCCGCCGGGAGCGGCGCGGCATCTTCGAGGCGTGCCAGCCGGGGCAGTTCCGTCCGGGGCACTCCGAAGTACAGCTCACCGTCGAGGCCCAGGGGCACGGCGACCCACTCGTGCAGCAGTTGCCGCATCGGCTTGCCCGTGACCCGGCGGGCCGTCTCGCCGACGAGGAAGCCGTAGGTGTACGAGTGGTACCCCGTTTCGGTCCCGGGCCGCCACCGCGGTTCGGCGTCCGCGAGCGCGGAGCAGACCCGCGTCCAGTCGGTGAGGTCGGCGGGGCCGATGTCCCGGGGCATCCCGGGCACGCCGCCCGAGTGCGTGAGCACGTGCCGAAGCGTCGCGGTCGCCTTGCCGTGCGCACCGAACTCCGGCCAGAGGTCGACCACGGGGGTGTCGTACCCGACGGCACCGGTCCCGACGAGCAGGTGAGCGATCAACGACGTCATGACCTTGCCCGCGGAGAAGCTGAAGAAGGGGGTCCCCGGGGTGACCCCGCGCCCGGACCGGCTGTCGGCGACGCCGGCGACGGCGTCGACCACGAGAGCACCCCGCTGGAAGACGGCGACCTGCAAGCCGGTCTCGGCTCCGGTGTCGACGAGTTCGTCGACGACGCCTTGGACCTTCCGCTGCAAGGTGGGCATCGGCGTCACCGGTCCGGCCAGGTGTAGCGGGTCTGGCTGGAGGCCGGCAGTTTGCCGAAGGCGAATCCGACCGTCGGCGCGACGCGGTACAGCCGGACGTCCCCGGCGACGACGGCCTCGCCCAGCCGGTACCAGACACCCTCGGGGCTGGTCAGATGCGGGCCGTACTTCCGCTCGAAGTCCGCGACGGCCTCTTCGCGCTCGGCACGCTCACCTACCAGGGACGCGACGCCCTCGATGACGACGTCCATACCGGTCAGCGCGTTCGTGCCGGTCGTCAGCACGCAACGGGGATTGCGCTCAAGATTCCGCGCCTTGCGCTCCTGGCCGCCTGTGGTGAAGCACAGGCCGCCCAGACTCCAGGCCGCCAGCAACGGCGTCACGTGCGGCCGCCCGTCGGGCCGCACCGTGGACAGCCAGAACACCTCGGCCTCACCGAGGACGGCCAGCGCCGACGCCCACGGCGTCGCTCGCGCGCCCGGCGACGAGAAGGCTCCCAGCACGACATCCGGCTCATGGTCCGACATGGCATCTCCTTGGATCACAGTGGTGACCGGACGGCGCTCGGAAACTCATCGGTCTTCGAGGTGGCACCGGAACAACACTGGAGCACCGGGTGCACCCCGCCCTACGTTGACGCCATGAGCGATCACCCGGAAGCACCTGTCGCGCCCGTCGAGGCCTACGACCCTCCCTACTACGTTGCCGTCTTCACCACGGTGCGGACCCAGGACCAGAGCGGCTACGGCGAGACCAACGCACGGATGGAGGAACTGGTGAAGGACATCCCCGGGTTCCTGGGGATGGACCACGCGCAGACGCCTGGCGGGCTGGGCATCACCGTGGGGTACTTCCGCGACGCCGAGGCCCTCACCCAGTGGCGCAGCAACGCAGAGCACCGCGCGGCGCAGAAGCGCGGCCGGGCCGAGTGGTACGAGAGCTACACGCTGCATGTGGCGAAGGTGGAGCGAAGCCACGGTTTCACGCGAGCGCGCACCTGACTGACCAAGCCCCCTGTGCTACGAAACGTTCCAGGCGCAGACGCACGGCGAGCACGCGGGACAGGTGGCCGTGCGCGGCGACGGCGACATCGCCGTCGCTCAGCAACGGACGGATGCGGTCCAGTACCGCATCCGTCCGCGCGGCCACCTGCGCCGGCTGCTCGCCGGGATGCTCGGCGTCGCCGGGAACGACGCCGTCTCGCCACAGGTCCCAGCCCGGCCGGGACTCCCGGATCTGCTCGGCCGTCCGCATGGCCCGGCTCAGCGGGCTGCCGAACACAGCGGCCGGCGGCCGGCCGGCCTCGGGGCAAGAGCCCTGGCCGCGGATTCACCCGCGCCGGTCAGCCCGACGTCGGTCCGCCCGGCGTACCGGCCCGACAGGCTCCACTCGGTCCGCCCGTGCCGGATCACGACCAGCTCACCCATGGAGGCGCACGCGATCCGGGCGATAGGTTGCCAGGCCATGGCGAATGGCAAGGGCGTGCCGGAAAAGGTGGCGTGGGTCCTGGTCCGGGACGACCGGGTATTGGTGACGCGGAGCCACGGCAGAGACCGTTTCTACTTCCCGGGCGGTCATCGCGAGCCGGGCGAGTCCGACGCCGAGACCCTGGTGCGCGAGATCGACGAGGAACTTCGGACGGCGATCGACCCCGACTCCATGGTGCGCTTCGGCACCTTCGAGATCGGCGAGGGACATCCGGAGCACGGCCCCTTCCGGATGATCTGTTATACGGCGGACCACCGCGGTGAGTTGACTCCGTCGCGCGAGATCGCCGAGAAGGCGTGGTTCGGCTACGCCGACAGGGACCGGGTCTCGGCCGTGGACGCGATGGTCTTCGACGCGCTTCACGAGGACGGGCGGCTTTCCTGATCCCTTTGATGAGCCACCGACCTCCCGAAGTCAGCGGTAAGACCCGTGCCGCCACTGGGCGACACCACCGCGCCCGCCCGGCCCCGCGGCGCGGTCAGTGGTCCAGGCGTACCGGCATCAGCAGCGAGAACGACTCCTCGTCGTCGGGACGGCGGATCGCGACGGGGGCCGTCGGGACGCCGAACTCGAGGATCAGGCGCTCCCGGCCTCCGGCGGCCAGCGCGTCCAGCAGGAACGCGCGGTTGACGGCCACCTGGTCCGGGTCGTCGTCGCCGTCGGCACAGACGGCCACGGTGCCGTCGTCCACCACCCTCAACACCGTGAGGTCGTACGGCTCCTCGTCCTGATGGCGCACTTCGCTCGCGCGGACGGGACCGTCCTCGACCGTCTTCCGGAAGTCCGCCGCGTCGACGACAGCACGGCGCCCGGCCGGCAGCCGGACGAGGCGACGGTAGTCGGGGAAGTCGTGGTCGAGCCGCCGGCCCGCCGCCTGTCCGTCCCCCGTCTCCAGCGTGACCCGGTCACCGTCGACGGCGAGCCGTGCGGACTCCTCGCCGGTCAGCAGCGCTCGCATCGCGTCGGCGAGCGGGGCGGGCACGATGACCCGCACGGCCGGTCCGTCATGGCCACGGACACCTGCGTACGCGACAGCCATCCGGTACCGGTCGGTGGCCACGACGCGCAGCGCCTCACCTTCGACGTCGAACAGGACGCCCCCCAGCATCGGCAGCTCCGGATCGGCACTGACCGCGAAACGCACGGCGTCCAGCGCGGCCGCCAACTCCGCGGCCGAGGCGGTCAGTCGAGCGGTGGTGGGTTGAGTGGTCAAGGCGTTCTCCCTACGCGCGAGTTGTTCCTGGAGCGTGGAGAACTCGGCGCGCGCATCGGCCAGGTCGCGTTCGAGACGGCGCAGGTGCGCCTGCAGCAGTTCGTTCACCAGGTTCCTGTCCGCACCGGACCAGCCGGCCAGGACGAGGCGGATGTCCGCCAGCGACATGCCGGCCCGCCGCAGCCGGGCCAGCAGCCGCGCCTCCGCGAGCTGGGCCTGGCTGTACCAGCGATAACCGCTCACCGGGTCCACCCGGGCCGGTACCAGCACACCGGTACGGTCGTAGAACCTGAGGGCGCTCACGCCCAGCCCGCTGTCCCGGCCCATCTCACCAATGCTGCGCATTTCGCTCTCCACACCGGGAACTCTGGGCCCTGCACAAGGTCGAGGGTCAAGCGGCACCCGGCGGCGACGCCCTTGGGACTCACTACCTCCCGTACGCCGTCACGGGCGAAGTCGCCCGTGCGGGTGGCCGGTCCGGGCGGGCGAGGTGACGTCGCGCTGCTTCGCGGGGCCGTGCGTCGTGGCATGCGGATTGTTCCTGCCCCTGGGCTGGTGTGCAGCCGGGCCGCGGGAGTCGCCGCCGGGCTGCCCCGCCGATCCCTGGTGCGTCGGGGCTGCCGCGTTCGCCACGTTGGCGTTCGTGAGGGCAGGGTCCGTGTCGGCCCCCGGGGTGGACGCGCGGCGGGATCCGGGGGAGGCAGCGGCGTCGCGGCCGCTTTCGGGCGTCGCCGTGCCGTCGGGCGGATGGATGGCGGAGAACGTCGCGTCGGCGTGGTCGTCGCGGTGATCACCCGTGCTCGCGGCGACGGTGAGGGTCGTGCCCAGGGCGACGGAGAGGGCTGCCAGAGCGGTGCCCAGGGCCAGGCGGCGGTGGTGCCGGGGGCGTTGCGGAAGGCTGGGCCGGGCGACGGCCATCGGCCGTGTCCGTACGTCCTCGCTCCCACCCGTCAGGCTCAGGGAGTCGAGGGCCCTCGCGCACTGCTCCGCGTGCGGGCGCGCCTCGGGATCCCGGGCGGTCATGGCCTGCAGCAGATCCGCCAGGCCGGGGGCGAGCCAGGCGGGGAACGCGGGCGGGCGGTGCAGGCGGGCTATGGCCGCCTCCAACGGCGTTCCCTGGTACTCCAGTTCCCCTTTCAGGCACTCCAGCAGGACCAGGCCGAGAGCGTAGACGTCCGTGGGCGGTCCGACATGCCGTCCCTCGACCTGCTCCGGCGCCAGATAGGCGGCCGTGCCGGTGAGGGCGTCCGGCTCCGTCCGGCGTGTGGCGTTCGCCAGGCGCGCGATGCCGAAATCGGCCAGGTGCGGGTCGCCGCCCGGATCGAGCAGGACGTTCGAGGGTTTGATGTCGCGGTGCACGATGCCGGCCCGGTGGACGTGGGCGAGCGCCTGCGCGAGGGCGGAGCCCAGCTCGGCCACGCGCCGCTCGGGCAGCGGGCCGCCCGTGAGCAGGCCGCGCAACGTGGGGCCGTCGATCAGTCGCATGACCAGGTACGTTCGGTCGTCGTGGCACCCGGAGTCGTAGACGCCGACCAGTCCGGGGTGTTCCAGGCGGGCGAGCAGGACGGCCTCCGCGGCGAGACGGTCCTCGGTGTCCGGGTCGGAGCCCGGCCGGAAGACCTTGACGGCCACGGGCCGCCGGAGGCGCGTGTCGATCGCTTCGTAGACGTCGGCCATGCCGCCGGAGCCGATCCTGACGCCCAACCGGTAGCGCCCGGAGAGGACTTGAGCGGACTGCGCATCCTCTGCCGTCGGCCCGGGAGCCGGGAGGGCTGTTGATCGGCGGACGTTCATCTGCGCTCCGTTGCTGTCGCCGCGTACCGGACTCGACCTGCTCGACCTTGGGTCGTGCTGTGCGGCGGGTACCCCGGCCCGTATGGGATATCCGGAGGAAGTCTCCGGCGGGTCCTACGCCGGTCTCCGCCCGTGCGCGCACCGGTCGTGAACCGGGGCATGGGGCAGGGGAATTGGGGTATGCGGACGTCCGCGGTCACCGTCCGAGTCGGCGCCGACGGAGACCGCAGCGCGTGGGACCCGTCCCCCCGGGGCCTCGCGCGGGAGGTCCTGCCGGCCGTCGAGTCCCCCCTCGAACCGGGCCGGAGGACACGGGCCGGAGCCGCGGGTGCCCCTTGAGTTCGGGCCCCGGCTCCGGCCCCCCGCCGATTGCTCCGGCGGTCGGCTCTTTGCCGGTGGCCCCGACCGCGTCCGTACGAGTGAGGATTCGCCGGCCTCGCATAGGGCGCCGCGGGACGAGCCATGGTCTCTTCGTCGGAGATGAACTCGATGAGAGGATCAGGGCGTTGCAGTTGAGGCGTATCGGAACGGCTCTGGGCGCGGCCGCGCTCACCATGCTGTCGCTCCCGGGCGACGCTCATGCGGTGGGCGTCGCCTGCGGCGGCAGCGTGTCCACCGGCCGGGTGGCCGTCAACGGCTGCATCAGTGCCCAGCGGGGCTCGGTGGGCGCCTTCCCCTCACGGGAGATGACGGCGTACATCAAGGCACGCAACACCGGTCCCAGAGGACTGAATGTCGCGTACGAGGCCTTCGCGCGTCCCGACGGCGGTTCGTGGGCGAAGGTGGGCAGCGGTCGGTCCTACGTCGGGGCGGGCCAGGAGATCGGTCCCGTCGAGGTGGGCAGCACGACCCGGGTGTGCGCCCCGGTGAAGGTGGAAATCCGGGTGCACGCCCGGGCCGACGGCGCCGCCTGGAGCGGTTGGTCTCCCGCGGCCACGAAGCAGTGCCAGACCTGAGCCGGACCGCTTCGCGACGGAGAGGATGACGCCCCGCCCCGCGGCAGGCCGCGAGCGCCCCACTCCCATGAGACCGTCACGCGTCCCGCGCGTCGGTTCCGCCCAGTGGGGCGACCTCGCGTACGGCCGTCGCGATCGCCGGGGCGTCCTTCTTCAGCAGTGCGCCGTGATTGCTGGCGACCTTCGCGCTCACCTTGATGTGCGGGTTGCGGGCGGTCACGGCGTCGAGGCTGGTGCGGATCCGCTCCTGCTCGTCGCCGCGGCTGCCCAGCGAGGTCCCCGAAGCGACCACGTAGCGCACCGGGACGGTGATGCCGTCCAGCACGGGCGCCAGCTCGCTCTCGCGGGAGAGCCGGCCGAGCTCGATGTTGCAGTCCGCCATCTGGTCGGCGGTCATCCGCGGAGTCAGACCCGTCGGGCGCAGCAGCGGCATGAACGCGTTCCACTGCCGGAACTGCTTCCGGATGCGCCGCTCCATGGCGTCGTCCAGCCAGTCGTAGGGGAAGGCGCCGTCGACCAGGACCGTGCCCAGGGCGCGCTCCGGGTTGCGGGCGGTCCAGTGCGCTCCGACGAACGCCCCGTACGACCAGCCCACCACCAGGGCCCGGTCGACCCCGCGGGCCGCGAGAACGGCGTCGACGTCGCGGACCGCCGCCTCGAACGAGTAGTCCGCCGAGCGCCCCGACTTCCTGCCGCGGGCTCGTTCGTCGTAGGTGATGTGCCGCCATCCTGTGCCCAGTTCGGCGATGACGCGTCGCCAGTAGCCCTGCGTGGCGAACTGGCCGTTGAGGTAGATCACGGGGGTGCCGTGGCCGCCGGTGTCGGTGACGGCGAGGGCCGTGTCGTCGACCGGCACCATGCCGGTCCACTGCGAGCCGGTCGAGGAGGAGGTGTGCTTCGTCATGTCGTTTCCTTGGTCGTGTTCGGTGTGTTGCACGGCTTGTCGATGTCGTGTGCGGGTTGTTCCGGTGAGCCTGCTCCGGAGGAGCGGGGCCCGGGGGCGGCCCGGCCGGGCCGCCCCGTTGCGCTCGGTCAGAGGCTGCGGGCGGTGATGTCGCCCCGGGAGGTGGTGGCGCGGATCTCGAGTCCGGTGGAGCCGTCGTTCTTCAGGGAGTTGCTGACGCGGCCGTAGGCGGTGTCGGCGTCCAGGGCGGCCGAGACGCCGGTGGCGGCGCCGACCGAGATGTCCCCGGACCGGGTCCGCAGGACGACCGTGCCGCGCACGGCCTCGGTGATCCGGATGTCGCCCCGTGCGGTGCTGATGTCCGCGGGACCGCTCAGCCGGCCGACCTCCACGTCGCCGTCGGTCGCGGTGAGATGGATGCTCGCGGCCTCGTCGATCTTGATCTGGTGGTACGCGCCCTCGAAGGTGACGTCGCCCAGCCGGCCGACGCTGCGCAGCTCGGAGCTGGCGGCCTTGGCCTCGACGCGGGAGCCGGCCGGCAGCTGGACGGTGATCTCCAGCGAACCGGAGGAGCCGGAGAGCCGCTTGCCGGGCTCGGCGCCGTCGATCCGCAGGACGCCGTCGGCGTAGTCGATGGTGGTCTGCTCGGCGGCCTGGACGTCGCGGTTCTTCGAGGGGTTGGCGGGCAGGACCTCGACCGTGGTGTCGGCACGGTCCGCGGCGATGAACTGGATGCGGCCGGCGGGGATGTTCAGGACGGCGGTGATCGGGGCGAGGGTGTCGAACTTCTGCATCGTGCTCTCCTTCATCGGTTCATCGGTGTCGCGGGCCCTGAGGCCCGTCGTTTCTGATGAGAGAAACGCTACGTTGCATTCATGGTTATGGGAACAGTGTTGTTGCGTCAGGAGCATGTTTACGCAGGTCAAGACCGCAAAATCGTTGCAACGGTCTCCCGGGTAACGCAACAATCCCTCCACCGGTCGTTGCAATGAGATGAGCGTGAACGCTATTCTCGCGGGCAGTCACGACTCGCGAAGGAGCCCCGGATGCCGGGAGGCAGACTCACCCAGCAGGAACGTCAGCAGATCGCACTGGGACTGGCCGACGGCCTCGCCTACGCGGAGATCGCCCGGCGCCTCGACCGCCCGACGTCGACCGTCACGCGCGAGGTCATGCGCAACGGCGGCCCCACCGCCTACCGCGCCGACCTCGCTCACCGGGCCACCGAACGCCGCGCCCACCGCCGCAAGCAGCCCGCGCCGAGAAGTGTCCAGGCGCCGCCGCAGGCGCACGGGCGCGACGCCGCGGCCGTACGGGAGTACGAGGAGATGCTCACCACCGTGCTCATGGGCTCGGGCGCGCCCAAGATGATGGCCCGGGTGCTGGCCAGCCTCTACACCACCGACGCGGGCAGCCTCACCGCGGCCGACCTCGTCCAGCGTCTCCAGGTGAGCCCGGCGTCCGTCTCCAAGGCGGTCGCGTTCCTGGAGGGCCAGGGTCTCGTGCGCCGGGAGCGCGACGAACGGCGCCGCGAGCGCTACGTCGTCGACGACGACGTCTGGTACCAGTCCATGATGGCCAGCGCCCGCGGCACCGCCCAGCTCGGCGAGACCGCGCGGCAGGGCGTCGGCGTCCTCGGCCGCGGCACCCCGGCCGCGACCCGCCTGGAGAACATCGCCCGCTTCGTCGACTTCGTCTCCGAGAGCATCGCCCGCGCCGCGGACCAGGCTCGCGAGGTCCTCCATACGAAGCCCGAGGCACCCTCGGACGACACCACCGGGCCGAGCACGGGCCGCGGGTAGACGGGCTCGCCTGGGCCGCCCCGGATGGACGGCCTCCCGTAGACCGTCGCGGATGGACCGCCGCCCGTAGAGCGTCTACGGGCGGACGGCCTCCCGTCCACCGTCGTCGTCTCAGCCGATCGGCACCGGCATCGGCTGCACGGCGTAGTCGAGGCGGATGGTGTCCCCGGTGGCGGGGTCGCCCAGCTCCACGGTCCAGCCGTCGGCGAACTGGTCGACGCCGGGTGCCATGGGGATGGTGCCCGAGATCAGGACCGTGCCCTGGGTGAGGGCGTCGCGGGAGCGCAGGACGTCGACCCAGTAGGCCGGGGTGAGGAGTTCGGCGAGAGTGCCGTGCTGGATCTCGGTGCGCGTGCCGCCGTGGGTCACCCAGGCGCGCAGGGTGAGTTCGTCGATGCGGGACTCCACGTCGGCCAGCCGCCAGGCGCGGCGGGCGAGGACGTCCGGGCCGGCGTTCTTGCTCCAGGCCACGCCGTGCACCTCCAGGTCGCGGTCGGTGTGGTCGCAGGCGGCCGTCAGCAGCAGCTCCCCGCCGTCCGCGACGACGAGCGCCCACTCCGCCTCGCCCGAGGTGCGCCCGTGCTGGGCCTGGACCCGGTCGGTCTGCTGGGCGAGGTAGGGGGAGACGGGGTAGAGGGCCGGCGTCACGGACGGGCCGGGCACGCCCAGCTCGGCGAGTTCAGCGACGTGCGCGGCGACGTCCTCCTGGCTGCGACCGGCGTACCCGGCGTTGAGGACCTGGACGACGTCGACCTCGCGGGTCGATCCGTCGGGCAGTTCGAAGGTCAGCACGGCCATGAGGGCACTCCCGGGAATCGGTACAGGAATCGGTACAGGAATGGGTGCGGGGATCGGCACGGGGATCGATGACGCGACCACGGGCGATCCCGTTTCTCCACGGTTAACTTCTCGCGCGGGGGTTGCGCATACGACCTGTATACAAGAAGTATGCCGGAAGGTCGATGTCCAAGAGCAAGGATGGGATCCATGCCCCGCACCCCGCAGGACGACGTGAAGGCGTCCGCTCGGCACTCCGGCGTCCGCCGGGCCTTCGTCGCGAGCCTGACCGGAACCGCACTGGAGTGGTACGACTTCGCCGTCTACTCCGCGGCGGCCGCCCTGGTCTTCGGCGACCTGTTCTTCCCTTCCGAGGACCCGCTGACGGGCACGCTGCTGGCGTTCTCCACCTACGCGGTCGGCTATGTCTCACGCCCGCTCGGCGGATTCGTCTTCGGTCGCCTGGGCGATGTCATCGGCCGTAAGAAGGTGCTGATGGCCACGCTGGTCCTCATCGGCCTGGCCACCTTCCTGATCGGTGTCCTGCCCGCCTACTCGACGGTGGGTGTGGCCGCTCCGATCGCCCTGGTCGTGCTGCGCTTCGCCCAGGGCGTCGGCGTCGGCGGCGAGTGGGGCGGCGCCGTCCTGCTGTCCAGCGAGTTCGGGGACCCGCGCCGCCGCGGCTTCTACGCCTCCGCCGCCCAGGTCGGCCCGCCCGCCGGCAACCTGCTCGCCAACGGGGTCCTCGCCGCCCTCGGCGCGCTGCTGACCGAGGCGCAGTTCGAGTCGTGGGGCTGGCGCGTGGCCTTCCTGCTCTCCGGCGTCCTGGTCGCCTTCGGGCTCTGGGTGCGGGCCAAGCTCGAGGAGACTCCGGTGTTCAAGGCGATGGAGGCCGAGCACTCCCGCCCCGAGGCGCCGATCCGCGAGGTCTTCACCACCCAGCCCCGCGCCCTGCTCGCCGCGATCCTGTGCCGCGTCGGCCCCGACGTGCTGTACGCCATGTTCACCGTCTTCGTCCTGACGTACGCCACCAACGAGCTCGGCATGTCGCGCGGCTCCGCGCTCGCCGCCGTCCTCATCGGCTCGACGCTCCAGGTCTTCCTGATGCCGCTCGCCGGTGCGCTCTCCGACCGCGTCAACCGCCGCCTGCTGTCCGGCTGCGCCGCGGTGGCCGCCGCCGTGTGGCCCTTCCTGTTCTTCCCGATGATCGGCGGCGGCGGCTGGCTGCCGCTCGCCGCCGGTGTCGTGGTCGGCCTGGTGATCCACTGCTGTCTGTACGGGCCGCAGGCCGCCTTCATCGCCGAGCAGTTCTCGCCCCGGCTGCGCTACACCGGTTCCTCCCTGGCCTACACGCTGGCCGGGATCATCGGCGGCGCGATCGCCCCGCTGCTGTTCACCAGCCTGCTCGGCGCCTACGGCACCTGGGTGCCGCTGGCCGCGTACATCGCCCTCGCCTCGGCCGTCTCCCTGGCCGGGATCTTCCTGGGGCGCGACCCCGGGGCCGCCGTCGACGAGGACACCGCCCTAGCCGCGCCGGGGACGCCGACCACGGCCGGCGCCACCCGCTCCCACTGACCGCGAACGTCCGAAGTCCGAAGGAGGAACCGCATCATGCGGATCGCCCTGAGCCAGCTCACCACCGGCCCGGCCCCCGACAAGAACCTCCGGCTCCTGGAGGACTGGACACGCCGCGCGGCGGACGCCGGAGCCCGCGTCGTCGTCTTCCCGGAGGCGTCGATGGCCTGCTTCGGCACGCCGCTCGCCCCGCTCGCCGAGCCCCTCGACGGGCCGTGGGCCGACGGCGTACGGCAGATCGCGCAGGCCACCGGCACGGTCGTCGTGGCCGGCATGTTCACCCCGGCACCCGGCGGCCGGGTCACCAACACCCTGCTGGCCACCGGACCCGGCGTCGAGGCGTCGTACGACAAGATCCACCTCTACGACGCCTTCGGCTTCCGTGAGTCCGACACGGTCGCGGCGGGGTCGGTCCCGACGGTGATCGACGTGGACGGCGTGCGGCTGGGCCTCGCGACCTGCTACGACGTCCGCTTCCCCGAGCTGTTCCGGGCCCAGGCCGACGCCGGTGCCGTCGGCACGCTGCTGGCCGCGTCCTGGGGTGCCGGGCCCGGCAAGCTCGAACAGTGGGAGCTGCTGGTGCGGGCGCGTGCGCTGGACGCCACGGTGTGGGTCGCCGCCGTCGACCAGGCCGACCCGGGAGGCGAGCCGGGTTCCGCGCCGACGGGCATCGGGCACAGCCTCGTCGCCGGGCCCGACGGGACCGTCCGGCACGCCCTGGGCGACGGGCCCGAACTGCTCGTGGCCGACCTGGATCTCGACGAGGTCGCCGCCGTCCGGCAGAAGACGTCCGTCCTGGCCAACCGGCGCCCGGAGGTGTGGCGATGAGCAAGCCCGAGCTGGAGTTCCACCTTCCCGACGGGCCATGGCGCACTCCGGCGGGTGCCGGACCCGGCGTCGAGGAGCGCGTCCTGGCCGACGACCCCGGGCGCGGCTGCCGTACCGCACTCGTCCGCTGGGCACCCGGCACCGACACGTCGGCCGGCGGTGTGGCACGCCACGACTTCTGGGAGGAGGTCTACCTCGTCGAGGGCGCGCTGCACGACCTGACCCTGGACCGCACCTTCACCACGGGCATGTACGCCTGCCGCCCACCGGGCATGCCCCACGGCCCCTGGGCCTCACGAGAGGGCGTCACCATGCTGGTGATCACCTACCCCTGAGCGATCACCGGTGCAGACCCCCGCGCCGGGAGGACCCGGGGCGGGCCGCGCCGGCCCCGGGCGCCCGGCCGCGGTCCCGGGTGCAGAGCCGGAGCACGAGGTGGACGGTCGCGGCGGCCGGGAGGAGGAAAACGGCGATCCACGAGAAGCGCAGTCGGACGTCGGCCCACGACGTCGCCGTGTCCCAGCCGTGCGGCAGACCGATGAGGAACAGCGAGACCAGGCAGGTGAGCGCGGCCGACGCCAGTAGACCGGCCGCCAGCCAGAACGCGAGCCCCGCCCACCAGGTGCTGAAGATCTTCCGCACGCTGCCCCCCTTTCTTGATGCGAGGTTCGGTCTAGCCCGCGAGCAGCACCTTGAGGGTCGACTCCAGGTGGTGGTCGATGGCCGCGCACGCGGCGCGCGCGTCGCCGGCCGCCAGGGCGTCCACGATCGCCTCGTGCTCCTCCATCACCGCGTCCTGGCGGCCCTGCTGGTTGAAGAGCGCGACGACTCCGGCGCGGACCTGGCGGCTGCGCAGACCGTCGTAGTGGCGGTCCAGGAGGGCGTTGCCGACGGCGGAGACCAGCGCGGCGTGGAAGCGGTGGTCCACGTCGATGAACTCCTTGGCGTCCTCGGCGCCGGTGAGCTCGCGCTGCCGGTCAAGCAGTGCCTGCAGCTCCGCCACCGGCGCCCGTCCGGCGGCGACCAGCTGCTCGGCGGCGTAACGCTCGACGATGCCGCGCAGCTCCATCAGCTCACGGATCTCCCGCCCGGTCAGCGGCGCCACCCGGGCGCCCCGCTTGGGCACGAGCTCGACCAGGTCCTCGGCGGCGAGCTGCAGCAGTGCCTCGCGGATGGGCGTGCGCGAGACCCCGATGCGGTCGGCGAGGTCCTGCTCCGAGAGGAAGGCCCCCTGCATCGCGGGATCCGTCAGCACCGTGTCCTTGAGATACGCGTACGCCTTCTCCCGACCGGACGCCACGGCAACCCCCAGCTCTCGCATACACTTTGTATACGGACGCTACCACGCACCGGCTCTCGAAATACCGGCTCGAACAGCGCGGCCGGAGGGCTGGAGCGGGTACAGATGAGCATCCCTGGCCCCTTCCGGGGCAGCCGTCTCATATGCGCTGAAACAGCAGGGAGATGCCGATCCATGACAGACGAGCAGGCGACGGCTGACGACCAGGGTCAGCACGGACCCACAGAGATCACCTACTCCGAACAGTTCTATCCGGCGCGTCCGCGATCTCTGCGCCCCCGAGCGCGCCTGAGGCCGCAGGGACAGCCCTGGCCGCACGAGCGCACCGGAGAGCCGGTCGGCACCAACCCCGACTACGTGTCATGGCTGCTGCGCAACTCGATGCTCCAGGACGCCCGGGACCTCTCCGTCCAGCTCACCGGCCAGGGCAGCATGTGGCAGAACCCCTTCGCCCGGCCCGATCCCAAGTCCGCCGTGAGCGTCGCCCCGGTGTGGTTCACGGCGTATCCGATCTCTCTCATCACCCGCCCAGGTGAGAGCTTCCTCGGCACGCTGGCCGATCCCGAGTTGTGGCGCACCTTCGCCGACATCGGGATCCGGGCCGTGCACACCGGGCCCGTCAAGCGCGCGGGCGGCATCTCGGGCTGGGACCCGACCCCGAGTGTCGACGGCCACTTCGACCGCATCAGCACCGCCATAGACGCCGCGTTCGGCACCGAGGACGACTTCCGGCGGATGTGCCAGGTCTCCGCCGACCACGGCGGCACGATCATCGACGACATCGTGCCCGGCCACACCGGCAAGGGGCCCGACTTCCGGCTGGCCGAGATGAACGTGGGCGACTACCCCGGCATCTACCACATGGTCCAGATCGAGCCGGAGGACTGGCACCTGCTGCCGGACGTGCCGCCCGGACGCGACTCGGCCAACCTGGACACCGAGGCCGAGGAGGCGCTGGCGAAGGCCGGCTACATCATCGGCGCCCTGCAACGCGTGATCTTCCACGACCCGGGCGTCAAGGACACCAACTGGAGCGCGACGGCCCCCGTCCTCGGACCCGACGGCATCGAACGGCGCTGGGTCTACCTGCACTACTTCAAGGCCGGCCAGCCCTCCATCAACTGGCTCGACCCGACCTTCGCCGGCATGCGGCTCGTCATCGGCGACGCCCTGCACTCCATCGGCGACCTCGGCTCGGGAGCGCTGCGCCTGGACGCCAACGGCTTCCTCGGCGTGGAGAAGAGCGCGGAGGGCCTGCCGGCCTGGTCGGAGGGGCACCCGCTGTCGGAGGCCGCCAACCAGCTCATCGCCAGCATGGTGCGCAAACTCGGCGGCTTCACCTTCCAGGAGCTCAACCTGACGGTCGACGACATCCGGATCACCTCCGAGGCCGGCGCCGACCTGTCGTACGACTTCGTCAACCGGCCCGCCTACCACCACGCACTGGCCACCCAGGACACCGAGTTCCTGCGGCTCACCCTGGGCATCGCGATGGAGAGCGGGGTGGCGGCCGCCAGCCTCGTCCACGCGCTGCAGAACCACGACGAACTCACCTACGAGCTGGTCCACTTCGCCACGCTGCACAAGGACGACCACTTCACGTACCACGGCGTCGACGTCACCGGCGGCCAGCTCGCCGAGCACATCCGCGCCGAGCTGGTGCAGACGCTGACCGGCCCCGACGCGCCCTACAACGCCATCTTCACCACGAACGGCATCGCCTCCACCACGGCCAGCGTCATCGCCGCCGCGCTCGGGCACACGTCGCTGGACGGCCTCGCCAACCAGGACGTACGCGAGATCAGGAGGGCACATCTGCTCCTGGCGATGTTCAACGCCCTTCAGCCCGGGGTGTTCTCGCTCTCCGGCTGGGACCTGTGCGGCATGCTGACGCTGCCGCGCGAACAGGTGGGCGCCCTGCTCGCGACCGGCGACACCCGCTGGATCCACCGCGCCGCCTACGACCTCATGGACTACCGGCCCGAGGCGACGGCGTCCGGCTCCGGCATGCCGAAGGGCCACAGCCTCTACGGCAGCCTCCCCTCCCAGCTCGCGGACCCCAACTCCTTCGCGTCCAGCCTGAAGCACCTGCTGAAGGTGCGCGAGGAGACCGGGATCGCCACCGCCGACCAGCTGGAGATCCCGGCCGTGCCGCACCCGGCGCTGCTCGTCATGGTCCACCGCATCCCCGAGAGCGGGCAGATCCAGGCGACCGTCCTCAACTTCGGCTCGACGCCGGTCGCCGGCTCGGTGGCCTCGGAACACTTCCGGCCGGGCGCGCGGGCCCGGGACGCCCTCACCGGCACGGAGGTCGGCGTCGTCGACGACCTGCACGCCCTGAACGTCGAACTGCCCGGCCACGACGGCTTCTGCCTCGTCTTCGAGGAGTAGGCCGGGAACGGCACGAAGGGGGGAACGCGCCGTGTTTCGCGGCGCGTTTTTCCCTCCCCGCAGTGCGTGTTCGGCGGTCTTTCGCAAACCCCCCAGCTCCTCCATTTCTATCCAGTTGGGGCGGGGGGGGGACACC
>NZ_JBHVGU010000010.1:0-43221 GCF_042800575.1 Streptomyces sp. NPDC057616 | reverse complement strand
ATCTCCCCCCCGGAAACTGAAGCCTCTCTGCCACTGCTTTTTTTCTTTTTTTGTGGGGGGAGGGGAAAGGAAACGCAAGGAGGGGACACCTTCTTTTTTTTCCTTTCCCCTCCCCCCCCTTCCGGCGGTGCGCGTCAGGCGGTCTTGAGCAGCTCCCGCAGCTCCGCCGTGTCGATCAGGTGGGCGCGGGAGGGGAACACCTCGTCGAGGAGCACCCGGTGGACCTCGGGACGGGAGTCGGCGACGCCGTCGGTGAGGACGTAGACGCGGTAGTCGCGGTCGGCCGCGTCGATCAGGGTGGACAGGACGACGCCGCTGGTGCTGATGCCGGAGAGGACCAGGGTGTCGATGCCGCGGTCGCGCAGCTGCTCGTGGAGGTCCGTGGTCGAGCCCGCCCCGAAGCGGATCTTGCGGACGACGATGTCGCCGTCCTCGGGCGTGATGCGCGTGTCGATCCTCGTGGCGTCGTCCTCGTGGTGCATCAGCTTCGCGGCGGCGACCGCGCTGAACGTCTTGTTCGTCGCCGGGATCGTCGCCCAGTCGTCCTCGGTGAAGGCGACGCGGACGTAGCCGACGGTGACGCCGGCGGCGCGGACGTCGGCGATCACGTCCTTGACCCGGTTGACGAGCGCGTCGGACTCGGGCACCTGCGCCACGATCCCGTTCTGGAAGTCCATCGCGAGCAGGGCCGTCCGGGCGGGGTCGATCGAGGGGGTGGCGGGGGTGGTCATGCGTGGTGCTCCTTGCGGGGGTTCGTTGCTGTATCGGCAGTGAGGACAGGGGTGTGGGGGCGGGAGGCCTCGGGCGCGGCCTGCGTCCCGCGCGCCGCGAGGCGGCGGTCCAGGACGGTGAGCAGCAGTACGGCTACGCCCGCCGCGACCAGGACGAGGCCGAGGGTGTGCAGGCCGTGGTCGCCCGCGCCGTCGCGGAAGACGATGCCGGCGATCACGGAGGAGGTGATGGTGCCGAGGTAGCCGAAGGTCCGGAACAGGCCGGAGGCGGTGCCGATCTGATCCGCCGGCGCCGCGAGGTACAGGGCGGTCTGGTTGCCGACGGTGGCGGCCGCCGAGGTGACGCCGAAGATCAGGGAGACCAGGACGATCACGACGGCCGGGCTGTGCGAGGTGAGCAGCACGATGCCCCCGGAGCCGAGCACCATCGTCACGGCGGCCGCGATCAGCGGGCCGCGCACCTGGTTGCGGCGGGCCAGCGGGCGCGAGAGCAGCGCGGAGACGGCACCCATCGGCAGCAGCAGGAGCCCGGCCGCCACGGTGGAGTAGCCGTGCGCGGCCTCCGTCCACTGCGTCATGCCGTACATGACGGTGTAGACGCCGAGCAGGGCGAGGGCCTGGCGGAGGTAGGTGCGGGCGAGGGCGCCGTTGGCGGCGAGGCCGCGGAAGTCGAAGAACGGCGCGGTCCTGCGCAGCTCCCACACGACCGTGGGGATCGCGGTCACGGCGAAGACGGCCAGGGCGGCCCACCTCAGGTGGGGGAGGGCCGTCAGGAAGACGACGAGCGAGGTCATCGACGCGGCGAAGCCGACGATGCCGGGCAGGTCGATGCGGTCGGCGATCTGCCGGAAGCCGCTGTGCGCACGGTCCGGGGCGGGGTCCCGGGGCAGCCGCCGCAAGGTCATCGTCAGGGCGATCGCCGTGACCGGCAGGTTGACGAGGAAGGCCCAGCGCCAGCCCGCGGCGCCGACCAGGAGACCGCCGAGGGGCGGTCCTACGGCGGCGGTGGCCATGCCCGCCATCGCCAGGCCGCCGAGCACGCCGCCGGGCGGTGCGTCCAGGCCGGCCTGTGCGGCGCGGCGCCGTATGAGCACCATCGCGCAGGGGAAGCCGGCCGAGGTGCCGACGCCGATCAGCACCCGGGCGACCGTCAGCGTCGCCAGGTTCTGGCCGAGACCGCCGATCAGACCGCCGAGCAGCACGAGCAGGATGCCGGAGACGAAGACGCGGCGCGGGCCGAGGACCTCCGCCAGCTTGCCCGCGGTGGGCTGCGCGACGGCGCTGGCGAGATAGAGCGAGGACACGAGGACGGCGGTGGCGCCCACCGGGACGTGCAGATCGCCCGCGATGGGCACCAGGGCGGTCGCGACGATGGAGCTGTTGATCGGGTTGAGGGCGGAGCCGACGTAGAGCGGGGTGGTGAAGGACCAGGCGAAGGGCTCGTGCCGCGGCTCGGGCGTCGCGCTTTCGCCGGTGCTGCGGCTCATATGCCGCCGCCGCGCAGGTCGGCGTCGGCCAGCCGCTCCAGGATCTCGACGGCCTTCTCCACGTCCGCGCGTTCGCCGGGGGCGATGACCGCGTCGAGGGCCCGCACCAGGAAGTCGGAGCGGCCGGTCAGCAGCCGGTCGAGCAGTTCGGTCGCGGACCTGTCGGCACTGACCAGCTTCTTGCGGCCGTCCTGCGGGTCGGGGGCGGTGTGGATCAGGCCGGCGGCCTTGAGCACGGTCAGGTTCTGCGCGATGGCCTGTGCGCTGACGTGCTCCAGCGCGGCGAGCCGGGCCGCGGTGAGCGGGCCCTGCCGGATGATCCGGCCGAGGACGGCGATCTGCGTGGGGGTCAGTCCGGTGGCGTTCTGCCCCGACTCCGCACGCAGGCGTGCCCGCAGCCGCTTCATCGCGTCCTGAAGGCGCTGCGCGGCTTCGGCGGAGGCGGTGGACTGCTGCGGGCTGGGGTCGGCGGTCATGCCGACCACCGTAAAACTCCTCAAGCAACTTTGCCAAGTTGCTTGAGGAGTTTTCGGGAGCGGCATGAAGCCTACGGCTGCTGGGCGGTCCTGACCGGGACGTTCGTGCCGACGGCCGCGGGGGTGCCGGGGGCCGTGAGTTCTTCGAGCGAGCGGCCGGTCGTGCGCGGGCCGAGCAGGCCGATGTTGACGATGACCGCGGTCATGGCGCAGGCGATGAAGACGAAGACCGCGTTGGCGCCGTGGTTCATCAGCAGCGGGAGCAGCACGTACGGCATGACAGCGGAGGCGAGGCGGCTGAGGGAGTAGGCGCCGCCGGCCCCGGTGGCACGCAGCCGGGTGGGGAAGAGTTCGCCCTGGTAGACGTGGTAGGCGTTGGAGAAGAGATTGCTGACCAGGGTGTAGCAGAAGCCGAAGGCGACGATCGTCGCGGTGTTGTGGGCGTAGCCGAAGCCCAGACCGAAGGCGAGCATCCCGAAGGCGGACAGCATGATCAGGTACTTGCGCTCGATCCGCTCGATGACGAACACCGACAGCAGCGAGCCGATGGGGTAGCCGACGAACGACAGCGCGCTGAAGGTCAGGCTGTGCACGATGTCGTAGCCCTTGGTGGCCAGTACCAGCGGAGCCAGGGTGCCGAAGCCGTAGTAGCCGAAGACCTGAAGGATCTGGAAGATCACCAGCATGATGGTGCGGGTGCGCCAGGGCGGCGTGACCAGCTGGCGCAGCGGGGCCTTCTCGGCCGGCGCGTTCTCGGCCGGGGCCGGCGCGGCCGTGGGTTGCGACTGCGACGGTGCGACGGTGTTCCGGTGGGCCGACTCCTCGAAGAGGCGCACGACACGGTCGGCCTCCTCGTGCCGGCCCATCGCCTCCAGCCAGCGCGGCGACTCGGGAAGCCGGCGGCGCAGGGCCCAGCACAGGGCCGCACCCAGTCCGCCGATCAGGAACATCCAGCGCCAGCCGTCGACGCCCAGGTAGGCGTGGGGGACGATGCCGAGGGCGAGGAAGCCGGCGAGCGGCACGCCGCAGAAGCCCACCGTGTAGGCCCAGCCGATGAGCCGGCCGCGGTGGCGCTTGGGGAGCAGGTCCGAGAGATAGGCGTCGCACAGCGGCAGCTCGCCGCCGATGCCGAGGCCGGCCAGGAAGCGGCAGACGATCAGCATCTCGACGTTCGGGCTGAACGCCGCGAGGACCGAGAAGGCGGAGTAGACGGCGAGAGTGAGATAGAAGGCCCTGCGGCGGCCGAGGCGGTCGGCGATGCGGGACATGACGACCGCGCCGATGAACGCGCCGACGAAGGCCGAGGCCAGGAGCGGTTTGAGCTGGTCCTCGCCGACGTGGAAGTCGTCCTTGAGCGCGGTGCTGACCGTGCCGGCGAGGAAGACCTCGTAGAGATCGAAGAAGATACCGAGGCCGACCACGAGGACGGCCATGAGATGTATACGGGTGATGGGGAGGCGATCGAGCCTGGTGGCGACCGAGACGTCCTTCACGGGCCCTCCAGCGAGCGGAAAGTGAGTAATAGACTCACGATGTGGTTACGCGACTCACTCTGGAGGCGGTCATGGTCTGACGTCAATGGCCTGGTGCCCACGAGTTGTGCAAAGTCCAACGAAAAACGGAACCAGACCGACCGGCCGCTGTCCGGGCCACGCTCAGTAATCTTGGGCACCGGTCCGCGCACTGCGGACCGCCGGGGGAACGACCGGGGGAGAGGAGACCAGTGGTGAGTGCGGGCGAGAAAAGCGGCATCCCGCCGATCCTGGTGCTGCAGAAGTTCCGCCAGGTGCTGGAGTGCTTCACCATCACGGAGCCCTGCCTGACGTTGCAGCAGATCACCAGGAAGACGGGGCTGCCGGGCAGCACCTGCCAGCGCCTCGTCCACAACCTGGTCCGCGAGGGGTTCCTCGACCGGGACGAGGACGGCTACCGCATCGGCCTCGGCCTGGTGCGCTGGGCGGCTCCCGGCACCTTCGGCCTGGACATGGTGCGCCTGACCAGGCCGGCGCTGCAGGACCTGCGCGACGCCACCGGCGAGACGGCGTGCCTGTACGTGCGCGACGGCGCCTACCGCACCGTGGTCTCCATCGCCGACACCCACCACGTGGTCATGCGCCTGTTCATGGTGGGCATGGTCATGGCCCTGCACGCGGGCTCCGCGGGCAAGGTCTTCATGGCCTACGACCCCCTGGCCCGCTCCGCCGCCGTCAGCCACGGACTGAGCCGGCACACCGCCCGGACCATCGTCGACATCGACCTGCTCGACCAGCAGCTGGAGGAGATCCGCAAACTCGGGTACGCCGCCTCGTTCGAGGAGCGCGACCTGGGGGCGGCCTCGGTCAGCGCCCCGGTCTTCGGCCTCACCGGCGAACTGGTCGCCGTGCTCGGCGTCGGCGCGCCGACGCAGCGGCTGACCCCTTCCGACGTCGGCACCGTCGCGCCGAAGGTGGTGGCCGCCGCGGAGGACGCCTCACGCCGGCTCGGTCACCGCCCAGGGGCGCACTGACCGGGCGCCCTCCCCGTCCCTCACGTCTCCGCTCTCACATCCGCAGGGGTACGGGCGTGGCCGGCACCGAGGACAGCGCGGACTCGAGCCTCCTGCCGAGCAGCGCGTGCAGCTGGTCGCGTACGGCCACCAGCTTCACGGTGTCGACCCCGGTGGCGATGCCGACGTGGTGGAAGAGGTTGACCAGGTCGTCCGTGGCGATGTTGCCCGCCGCACCCGGTGCGAACGGGCAGCCGCCGATCCCGCCCAGCGCCGCGTCGAAACGCCGGATGCCCAGCTGGACGCCCTCCCAGGCGTTGGCCGAGGCCATGCCGTAGGTGTTGTGCAGATGCAGCCCGAGCGCCTGCCCGGGCAGCGCTGCGCGCACCTCCGAGACCGTACGGCGGATGTGCGCCGGACTGGCCGCGCCGATCGTGTCGGCGAGGTGGATGACCTTGGCGCCCGTCTCGGCGAGCCGGCGGGCGACCTCCACCACCCGCGCGGGCGGCGTCTCCCCGTCGTAGGGGCAGACGAACGCGGTCGCGATCGAGGCCTCCAGGCGTACGCCGTGCTCGTTCAGCAGCCGGGCGCAGGGCTCCAGCCGCTCCAGGGCGCCGCGGGTGTCCGCGCCGGCGTTCGCCCGGCTGTGGCCGTCGCTCGCGGAGACGACGAAGCGCACGTGCCGGGCGCCGGCCGCGAGGGCGCGCCGCGCGCCCCGCTCGTTGAACACCAGGGTGTGCAGGGCGGCGTCCGTGGCCGGTTGCAGGGCCGCCACGAGCGGGTCGGTGTCCGCCATCTGCGGCACCTTCTTCGGGTGGACGAACGCCCCGACCTCCAGGGAGGTCAGACCCGCGTCGATCAGGCCGTACGCGAGGCGGATCTTGTCGGGGGTGGGCACGGTGACGGGCTCGATCTGCAGGCCGTCACGGAGCAGGACGTCGGTGATGAGCACCTGCTCGACCCGCCGCTCGGCCGCCGGTTCGGTGGTCACAGGACCCCCTCCGCACGCAGCCGCTCGCGCCGGGCCGCGCCGACGCCGAGCGAGTCCAGGACGTCGTCCGTGTGCTCGCCGAGGTCGGGGCCGAGCCACCGGGTGCCACCCGGCCGGTCCTCGAACCGCGGCACGACGCCGGGGAAGACCACCTCCGCCTTGTCGCCGGAGGCCACGGCGACCGGATGCCGCTCGTGCATGCCGCGTGCCTGGTAGTGCGGGTCGTCGAGGATGTCCGACGCCGTGTAGATGGGGCCGCCGGGGACCGCGGCCTGCTCCAGGGCGCGCAGTACGTCGGCGCAGGGCAGGGTCGCGGTCCAGGCGCCGATCGCCTCGTCCAGCTCGTCGGCCCGGGCCACGCGTCCGGCGTTGTCGGCGAGCGCCGGGTCCGCGGCCAGGTCGGGGCGGCCGACCAGTGCCATCAGCCGCCGGTAGATGGCGTCGCCGTTGCCGCTGATCACGGCGTACTTGCCGTCCGCGCACCGGTAGGTGTTGGAGGGCACCACGCCGGGCAGGGCGCTGCCGGTGCGCTCGCGTTCGACGCCGAACGCGTCGAAGTCGGGGACCAGGGACTCCATCAGCGAGTAGATGCCCTCGTACAGCGCCACGTCCACGGTCTCGCCGCGGCCGTCGCGGTCGCGCCGGTGCAGCGCCATCAGGGCGCCGATCACCGCGTACAGACCGGCTATCTGGTCGGCGATGCTGATGCCGACGCGGGTCGGCGCCCGGTCCGGATACCCGGTCAGATGACGCAGCCCGCCCACCGCCTCGGCGACACCGCCGAAGCCCGGCCGGTCGCGGTACGGGCCGCTCTGGCCGTACCCGGAGATCCGCACGAGGACGGCCCGGGGATTGACGCGGCGGATCTCCTCCGGGCCGAGGCCCCAGCGCTCCAGCGTGCCCGGACGGAAGTTCTCCAGGACGACGTCGCAGGAGCGGATCAGGTCCAGACACAGCTCGCGGCCCTCGTCCGTCCGCAGATCCAGGGTCACCGACCGTTTGTTGCGGTTCATCACGCGGAACAGCAGCGAGGTGTCGCCCTCGTGCAGTCGCCAGCGCCTCAACTCGTCGCCCGTACCGGGCCGTTCGACCTTCACCACGTCGGCGCCGAAGTCCGCCAGCAGCCGGCCCGCGGACGGCGCCGCGATGAAGCTGCCGAGTTCGAGCACGCGCAGTCCCGCCAAGAGGTCTTCCGATCCCGCGGACTCCGTGGAACGTTCCCTGCTCATCTCGCACACCCTTCTGTGCTCACATTCTGAGTGCTGCACTCATAATGTGAGTGTTCCGGAGAGTGGTCAACCGGTGTCCACACACCGGACAGGTGCTGCGGGCGCAAAAAAGGCCAGGCAGCAGGAGCTGCCTGGCCTGGGTGGGATGCGGGGACTAGGCGACGACGCCGGAGTCCTCGACGATGATCTTCTTGGCGGTCGCTCCCGAACGGCTGCCGAGGGCCTCGACGGCCTTGACGACGTCCTCGCCCTCGACGACCTCACCGAAGACGACGTGCTTGCCGTCCAGCCACGGCGTCACCACGGTCGTGATGAAGAACTGCGAGCCGTTGGTGCCGGGGCCCGCGTTGGCCATGCTGAGCAGGAACGGCCGGTCGTGCTTCAGCTGGAAGTTCTCGTCCGCGAACTTCTCGCCGTAGATGCTCTTGCCGCCGGTGCCGTTGCCGTTGGTGAAGTCACCGCCCTGCAGCATGAACTCCGGGATGACCCGGTGGAAGGGCGCACCCTTGTAGCCGTACCCGTGCTGGCCGGTCGCCAGCTCACGGAAGTTCCGCGCGGTCTTCGGCACGACGTCGTCGAACAGCCGGAAGACGACGCGGCCGAGCTTCTCGCCATTGGCCGAAATCTCGAAATAAACGTTCTCGCTCATGGCCCTGATTCTCCACAACTGGCGCGCCCAGGTCGAACAGGCCCCACGCGCAGGTGTCCGACCTGGCGTGGTAACGGCGGCCCGGCGTGTGTCAGCCCGTGATGCGCAGGGCCCGCAACTGCTCCTGGAGCGGGCCCAGGCCGACGTCCCCGCGGCGCTCGTCGACGCTCCCCGGGCGGCGGATGGGATACGGGCGCAGCGTGCGCGGATTGATCCGCGTGCCGTAGAACTGCGGCTGCCCCAGGTCGACGGCGCACTGGTCGGCGATGTACGCGAGGTGGATGGCGGGGACGTGGCCGTCCGCCGTGGCGTGCGCGATCAGGTCGCGGCACCTCAGCCGGAAGCCGAGGTCGGGGGCGTGCAGCAGGATCATCAGGGCCGCCGTCGAGGCGGGCGAGCCGACCAGGAGCGCGTGCGGCCAGCCGTGGCGGTCGACGATCGCCGCGAGCGCCTGGCCGTTGTCGCGGTGGCACTGGGCGATGCGGTGCTTGCGCAGCGGCGTGGGGTCGGCGTGCGCCTGGCGCGTCAGCTGCCGGTCCTCGTCGGCCCGGCGCAGCAGCTCGGCTGCCAGGGCCGAGGCCGTCGCCAGGGGCGCGGGTGCGGCGGACGCGGCCGAGAGGTCCGGCGCGGCGGCCAGCGAGGGCGCGGTGTCGCGCGCCTCAGCGTCGCGCGGTTCGGTGGCGCGAGGTTCGGTGTCCCGCCGTACGGCGTCCCCTCGTACGGCGTCGCGGAGTCCGTCGCCGTGCACGAGGCCGTTCACGCCGCCGCCCACGCGTCCCGTCGCGCCCTTCACGGTGCCGCTCCCCGTCGTCCGATCGCGAACCACACCCGCTTGCCCGGCGCGCCCGGTTCGGGTGGCGCCGTGCCCCAGCCGTCGGTCAGCGCGGAGACGATGGCGAGCCCGCGCCCCGACTCGGCCACCTCGTCCGCCGGCCGCGGCCGCGGCGGCACGGGGGAGCGGTCGGCGACCAGGACGCGGAGCGTGTGCTCGGTGCACTCGATGGCCACCGTGACCGTGTCGTCCGGGCCGCGGCTGGCGTGCCGGACGGCGTTGGCGAAGAGCTCGCCGGTCGCCGTGGCCGCGTCGTCGAGCCGTTCGGGATGCGGCAGCAGCGCGGCCAGCCGCTCGACGACCAGACGCCGCACCGCGGTGCCCCAGGAGGGGTCGGCCGGGAAGGTGGTGCGCAGGAGCTCGTCCACCACGGGTCTGGAGGGCGGGAGTTGAGCGATCGGCACGGGGGCGACGGCGGTGTCCGCGTCGGGTGCCGCTGGGGGTGACGGCATGTGGCGCGATGAAGCCCTGAAGGCCGTCATCGAACCTCCTTCGTACGCAGCCCTGATGTGGGGTGGCTGCCCCGGTGGCCGTCGGCGCCGGCGGTGGGCCGGTGTGCCGAGGTCCGGAGGTGAGGTGAACCGGCCGACCCGTCGGAACATCAGTTCCCTTGGTGCCAACGGCAGTTGGGCACCACGTAAGCGCGCAGCTCGACAGGTCACCAGATCACTATGACGTCCGGCAAACGCAGCCCGCAACCTTCGTTCCGATAATTTCAGATCTATCGAATCGTTCTGTCGGCGTCACGCCGGTCGTGGCAGACTGCAGAGCGTGACCGCCGTTCCGGGAGGTGGAACGTGGGGGACAACCGCTCGGGCGGCAGCGCGCCGACGGTCCTGCGGATCGTCCTGGGCCGACGCCTGCGGACCCTGCGCGTGCGGGCCGGGGTGTCGTTCGACGAGGCGGCGCGGGTCCTCGGCGTGACGCCGCTGACGGTCCGCAGGATCGAGAAGGCCGAGGTCGGGCTGCGGATCCCGTACGTACGGGAGCTGCTGAACCGCTACGGGGTCCCGGCGCCGGAGATCGACGCCTTCGCGTCCCTCGCCAAGGAGGCCAACCGGCCCGGCTGGTGGCACACCTTCCGCGACGTGCTGCCCGAGTGGTTCAGCACGTATGTGAGCCTGGAGAGCGAAGCCGGCGTCATCCGTCTGTACGAACCGCACTACGTCCCGGGCCTGTTGCAGACGTACGACTATGCGACGGCGCTCCTGCGCACCGGCTTCCCCGGCACGTCCGAGGAGGAGATCGACCGACGCGTCTCCCTGCGCCTCCGGCGCCAGGACCTCCTCGACAGGCCGGACGGACCCGCCGTGTGGGCCATCCTCGACGAGACCGTGCTGCGCCGGCCCGTCGGCGGCGCCGAGGTGATGCGGGCTCAGCTCGACCGGCTGGTCGAGTCCCTGGCCCGGCCGCAGGTCCGGATCCAGGTCATGCCCGTCTCCGTGGGAGCCCACCCCGGCGCCTTCGGCCCCTTCCAGTACTTCGGCTTCGGATTCTCCGAACTGCCCGACGTCGTGTACGCCGAGAACCTCACCGGCGCCGTCTACACGGACCGGCCCGAAGACGTCGCCGCCCATCTCGACGTCCTGGACCGGATGTCCGCGCAGGCGGAGCCGGCCACACGGACCCAGGAAATCCTGGGTGACCTGCGTAAGGAGCTGTGACATGGGAGTCGAGGGCCGCGTCCGCAGTGGTATGCCCGCCGCCGACCTGGGGACCGAGGGATGGCACAAGCCCTGGAGCGGGACCAACGGCGGCAGTTGCGTCGAGGCGAAGCGGCTGCCCGACGGCAGCGTCGCCTTCCGCCAGTCCGCGGATCCCGAAGGGCCCGCGCTCGTCTACACCCGCGACGAGATGATCTGCTTCCTGCGGGGCGCCAAGGCCGGCCAGGCGGACTTCCTCGTCACCTGAGCGCGCAAGCCGCCTGGGCGCGCGGAGCCGGCGGGCACGGGGTGCCGCCTGAGCACGCGAGCCGTCACCCGGCGGGCGCGCCCGGCTCCTCGTGCCGGTGGCAGGCCGCCGACGCGGTGCCGCCGCACACCGGGCCGGCGGCACGGCCGTCCGCGGACCCTAGCGGGACGCCATTGTTCCGCAGCACCTCGCGGACGTTCAGGATCAGCGGGAAGACCTCGTGGTTGCGGTCCCCGCCCTGCTCGTCCCAGGCCCGCTGCTCGGCCTCGACGGCCATCCGGTCCTCGGCGAACACCCGCTCGGTGAAGCGCCGGATGAGCGGCCAGGCCAGCTGCAGCACGCCCGGCACCCGGGGCCTCTCGATCATCAGCAGGCCGTAGGTGTGACAGACCCGCTGCTCGGCGTCCCGCGGCACGTACGCGGCCCACAGCCGGAACGCCGGCCGCTCGGCGCCCTCCGGCACCAGGTCGAGCGTCTGGTACGGATACTCCGTGCGAATGGTCATGACATCGCTGGAGCCGCGCCCCGTGAGGCCCTCGCCGGCCAGGATGCCGGCGCCGCGGTTCCGCTTCCCTCCCGCGTGCGTGAAGCGGTATCTCGCCTCCACCGACCGCGCGTCCGCCTGGTGGCCCAGCAGCTCGGGACGGAGTTTGCCGACGACGCCCCGGTGCAGGAACTGGTGGTTCATGTCGAGGAGGTTCTCGTGCATGAACGAGTAGTGGCAGCGCACGGTCCGCGAGTACGTCATGGTCCGGTAGCGCGCCGAGCCGAAGGCCGGCAGCGCGGGCAGCGGGACGGTCTCCGCCCGCTCCGGGTCGCCGGGGAAGACGAACACCAGGCCGTACGCCTCACGGACCGGATAGCCGCGCACCCCGCGCGGCGGCCTGCCGTCGCCCTTGGACAGATACGGGATCTGCGAGATGCGGCCGTCACCCCGGTAGGCCCACGCGTGGTAGCAGCAGCGCAGCGTCTCGCCCTCCACGACGCCCATGCTCAACGGCACCTGCCGGTGCGCACACCGGTCCTCCAGGGCGTGCACGGTCCCGCTCTCCCCGCGGTACAGCGCGATGCGCTCACCGGCGAACGTGGCCGCGACGGCGCGCCCGGCGCGTACGCCGCGGGACAGCGCGACGGGATACCAGTGGTCGGGGTGCGCCCCGATACGCCGAAGGTCGGCTTTGCCGTGGTTCGTTGCGCGATGCCCGGAGAGGCGATCGCTCCCCGTTTTGACGGATTCGATATCGGTCATCCCTTTCCTTAGCACATGGGATCCGGCGCGGACAGTCCCCGCGTCGTAGCCGCGCCGAACCTGTACCTGTCACAACGGAGCGCCTCGTCCGGTCTATCCGGTGACGAACGAGGAGCAGAGGGAACCATGCGCGAGATTGTGATCGTCGGTGGCGGCTACGCGGGCTTCTACGCCGCCTGGGGTCTCGAGAAGAAGCTGCGGTCCGGCGAGGCGCGGGTCACCGTCGTCGATCCCCGCCCCTACATGACGTACCAGCCCTTCCTGCCCGAGGTGACGGCCGGCTCGGTCGAGGCGCGGCACGCCGCGGTGTCCCTGCGCAGGCATCTGCGCACCACCCGCGTGATCTCCGGGACGGTGGTCGAGGTCCGCCACGCGGACCGGCGCCTCACCGTCCGGCCGGCCGGCGGGCCCGACCACGAGCTGCGCTACGACACCCTCGTGGTCACCGCCCGTGCCGTGACCCGGACCTTCCCCATCCCGGGACTCGACCGGCAGGCGATCGGGCTCAAGCACGTGGAGGAGGCGGTGGCCGTCCGCGACCGGCTGATGACCGCCTTCGACCGGGCGGCCTCCCTGCCGCCCGGCCCCGAACGGCAGAAGCTGCTCACCGTCGTGTTCGTGGGCGGCGGCTTCTCCGGCGTGGAGGGCTTCGGCGAACTGCTGTGCCTGGCGACGGCGATGCTCACGTCGTACCCGGAACTGAGCCTGGACGACCTGTCCTTCCACCTGGTCGAGGCGCGCGGCCGCATCCTGCCCGAGGTGAGCGACGGGCCCGGTGCCTGGGTGGTGCGGTCGCTGGAGCGCCGCGGTGCGCACGTCCACCTCGACACCCAGCTCCTGTCGGCCGAGGACGGCCATGTCGTCCTGTCCAGCGGCGAGGAGTTCGACGCCGAACTGATCGTGTGGACCGCCGGCAACGGCTCGAACCCCGTCGTACGGCAGCACACGGACCTCCCGGTCGACGAGCGCGGTCTGCTCGTGGTCCGGCCCGACCTCCGCGTGGGCACCGAGAGCGAACCCGTTCCCGACGCGTGGGCCGCCGGGGACGACGCGGCCGTGCCCGACCTGGCCTCGCGCGTGCCGGGCGCCCGTACCGTGCCCAATGCCCAACACGCCGTACGCCAGGGCAGGTTGCTGGCCCGGAACATCGCCGCCGACCTGCACGGTGGACGCCTCCGCGACTACCGCCACCCCAGCCTGGGCGTGGTGGCGACGCTGGGCATGGGGTGCGGCATCTTCCAGTACAAGCGCCTGGTCATCAAGGGCTTCCCGGCCTGGCTGACGCACCGCGGCTATCACGTCCTGGCCGTGCCGTCCTGGGAGCGCAAGGTCCGCGTCCTCACCGTGTGGCTCACCGCCGCCCTGTTCGGCCGGGACCTGGTCTCGCTCGCCTCGGTGCAGCACCCCAGGGACGCGTTCGTGGCGAGCGGCAATCCGCGGCCCGCCGTTGAGGAGGCGCAGCAGGCGCCGGAAGCGCAGGAGGTGCAGGAGAGCCCGGTGCGGTAGCGGCCCCGGTCGGACTCTTCCTCCAAGAGCTGACCGGAAGAAACGGAGACCGCCCGATCATGGATCTCGACCCTCCTCCCACCAGGAGCGATCTGGAGGAGGCCGTCGCCGTCTTCGAGCGGCACCGGCGCCGCCTGTTCGGCATCGCCTACCGCATCCTCGGGAGCGTCGCCGAGGCCGAGGACGTCGTCCAGGACGCGTGGCTGCGCCGGCAGAAGACGGACCGCTCCGTGGTGCTCAGCCCCGGGGCCTTCCTGACGAGCGCCGCGACCCGGCTGGCCATCAACGTCGCCCGGTCCGCGCGCGTACGGCGGGAGACCTGCATCGGACCGTGGCTGCCCGAGCCCGTCGACACCAGCGCGGATCCGGAGCTCGGCGCCCAGCGCGCCGAGGCCCTGGAACCGGCGCTGCTGCTGGTGCTGCAGAAGCTCCGTCCCACCGAACGCCCCGTCTACGTCCTGCGCGAGGCCTTCGACCACGGCTGTCCCGAGATCGCCGGCATCTGGCCGCGGAGCAGCGGGAGAGCGTGGACGCGGCCGAGCACCGGCGCCTGCTGCACGCCTTCGTGTCGGCGGCGCGGAACGGGGACGTGGCGTCGCTGGAAGCCCTGCTCGCCCCGGGCGCCGTCAACGGGCGTACGGGCGCGGTGGTCCGCCGAGGCGGCGGGCCTCCCGCGTTCGTCACGGTGGCCGCGTCGACGGACGGCATCCACACGGTGCTGTGGCTGTTCGGCCCGGTCAAGGTCGCGGCGTTCCTGGATTCACGCTCCCGTGGGCAGGGGGGCCTGGGGGCCGGTTCCATGACCGCAGCTTGTCGGGGTTGAGGATCACCCAGACCTGCGCGACGCCGTGATCGGTGACGCCGAGGCAGACCACCGCGGCGACCCGGTGCTCGTAGCGGACGACGAGACCGGTCCGCCCGTTGACCGACTGCGCGCTCACGGTGGTGCGCGGCCGGTCCGCGAGCAGCGTCAGGAGCGTGCGGGCCACCTGCCGGCCTCCGTGGACCGGGCGGTCCGGCGCCCTGATCCTGCCGCCGCCGTCGACGTACGCCGTCGCCCCCGTGCACAGCAGCGACGCCAGCAGCTCACCGTCCCCGTCCCGACACGCCCGCCCCACCGCGCGCACCACGGCGTCCTGCTCCCGCGACGCGATCGGGCGCGGCTGCCGTATCGGCACGGTCTCCCGTCGCTGGTGCGGCGCCAGCGTCTCCGACCCCGCGCTCTCCGGCGCCGGTCCGCCGTCGCCCTGCTCGGTTCCGCCGTCGCCCGACTCGGCCGGGCACGCGTCCTGCCCGGTCCCGGCCAGGCGGCTCCGGCAGCTCCGGCCCGCCGTCTCCGCCAGCCAGGACCTCGGCCGTACGATCTGCCGGCGCGCCTCGTCGGACAGCCCGTACCAGAGGCGGTAGACCTCGTCGACGACCCGCTCCGCCTCCCCGGCGCCGCCGAGCATGCGGCAGGCCACGTCCAGCAGATACCGGCGCTCGTCGACCAGGTCCGCGATCGCCACCCCGTCCGCCTCGTCCATACGGCATGCTCCCTCCCGCACCAGGGCTTCGGCGGCCTCGGAGCCGACCGGCGCGGCGCTCCCGCCGGGTCGGTTCACTGGGTCTGACCGAGCACCCGCGGATGTTGTGACACGCGTCTCGCCGCGGACGCCCCCTGCTTTGTCACATCTGCGCCGGCCGGCCTGTCTCCACTACAGAGACCGGAACCACTCCCGACAAGGCTGGAGGCGCGCTTCCCATGACGGCCGTAAGTGGAGACCCCACCCTGCCCTGGCACGAACGGGCCGCCTGCCTGGGACAGGACCCCGAGCTGTTCTTCCCCGTGGGCGACCGCGGTCCGGCGCTCGTCCAGATCGACGAGGCCAAGGCCGTCTGCCGTCTTCTCTGGGGGTGACCGTGTAGCACGAGGCAAGTGGAGACCACTTTGTGCAGCTCAGCGCTGGTGGGAGCGACAGTATCGTGTGCAACACCTGTGGCGCTACTTGATGTTGGGTAGGGTCGCCGATCATGACTCATGACTGGCGGAATGACCGGATCGGTAGTGCCCTTCGAGGCGAGAACCCTGCGGTGCTCCGGAAGTTGGAGGCGGGGTTTGCGGTGATCGGGGACGTCCAGTTCCTGCCGGGATACTCGGTTCTCCTCGCGGACGATCCGCAGGTGCAGCGGCTCTCTGACCTGCCGAAAGCGAAGAGGTTGTCCTTCTTGTCGGACATGGACATGCTAGGCGAGGCCGTTGCGCGTGCCTGCGGGCGGCTGGACCCAGCCTTCCGGCGGGTCAATCTGGAGATTTTGGGGAACACCGACCCCTTCCTGCACGCGCATGTGTGGCCGCGGTTCGACTGGGAGCCGGCTGATCTTGTGAGCCGTCCGGTGTGGCTATACCCGCGTGAGCGGTGGAGTGACCAGCAACATGCCCTTGGCTCGCAACACGACGTGGTGCGTGAGGCGATCACCGAGGAGCTGGACAGCCTCCTTGCTTGAGGTGTCCGGGTCGCCGACCCGGACACCTCAGCGGCTGACTCAGCCGCGTTGGTTCAATGCTCTGGTCAGATCCCGGTTAGCCGCCCTCGCGGCATCGAGGTCGGATCGGGCATCCTCCAACGCGGAGGTCAGCTCGACGTTGTGCTGCTCCAGCCTCGTGACCTTCCGCTGGAGTTCGTCGATGTCCGCTGGGGCTCCGAGCCCTGACTCTTGCCACGCCTGAGTTCCCAGCGCCTGTGACAGTCGTTTTTCCAGCTGCTGGAGGCGCGCGGCAAGGCGGGCGTTGCGAGCCTGGGCGTTCGCGAGATCGGCCTGAAGCGAAGCCCGACTCACTGGCGAAGTGCCTGCCGGGTCCTGAGTCGCAGGTTCGAGCTCGGCCGCGTGCACGATCTCCAGCAGGTCGCGGTGACGGTAGAGGAAGCTGCGATCGACTCCGGCTTGCCGGGCGATGGCCGAGACGCTGATGGGCGTGCCGTTCCTCGCGGCGTTCTTCACTGCGGTGGCGACGCGCTGGCGGCGCCGCTCGGTGTCGGCCTGCCGGCCGTCGCGCATGGCGGGGATCACGGAAGCCTCCAGGGCCTGACGTCGGGAAGTGGCTGGCCGACGCGGGGCATGCCCAGCATCACTGAGCGGCCGCGGCGGACCACAGCGACCGCGTCTTCGATCTGGGCACGTTCTTCATCCGATAGGTCGTCCAGGTCCGCCTTGACCCGGTTGATCAGACGGCGGACCCGGCTGATCTCCTCCTCGGAGGGCATCGCTTCGCTGCGGGCCCAGTCGTCGGCCTCGAAGGCCGACATCAGCCGTTCGCGGCTGCGGAGGAGATCAGATAGGTATCGCTCCAGGTCAGGCAGGTAGGAGACGTCGGTGCGGAAGTGGTCGCAGCCGATGCAGCGGAAGCGCAGTGGGCAGCTCTGGCCGCCGGCCGCGACGTTGTGGGGTTCCAGGCAGATGCCGTAGGCCGTGGCGACTTCGCCGATGGCCCGCCGCACGTGCTCGGAGTCCAGGAGTCCTTGTGCTTTGCGCCAGACGCGGGTGCCGCGGCGGTCGAACTGCAACGCGGTGACCCGGTCGACGGCCTCACGGCGTCGCTCCTGGCTGACCCGGTAATAGCCCTGAGTTGTGGAGAGTTCACGATGGTCCATCAAATCCATGAGCACGTCGGGGTCGACGTTGGCGTCTGCGTGCCGCTGAGCGAAGGAGTGCCGGTAGGCGTAGGGAAAGATCTTGGACTTGTCGAACGGCAGCAGCTTCGTCACCAGCTGCCCGTCGACCTCGACGACGACCGGAATCATGATGTCGGGCAGCGCGTTGACCCAGGCCCGGTGGGCGTCGCCGATCGAACCGATCGGCTTCGTTCCTGCTGGGTTGGCCACCGGGCTCGGCAGCAGCTTGAGCTTGTCGGCCGGAGTATCGGGGAAGCGTTCACGCACCCGCTCCTGCTGCTCCGTGATCACGGCGGCGGTCGCCTTCGCGATCGGCAGACGACGACCCAGCCGGTAGTTCTTGGAGTTGTCATAGATCAGGACCAAGGTCCCGTCCGGGTCCTTGCCCAGGCACTCCAGCGCCAGCGTGCTGATCTCGTCCGGCCGCCGGCCGGTGTCGACAAGCAACTCGGCCGCGACGCGATACTCGCGGTTGCTCAACTTCTCCAGCAGATCGAAGTTGTCACAAAGTTCCCGCATCACCTCGTCCGGCAGGTCCCGTCCAGCCTCGGTGTCCTCGGGCTCGTCGGGGATGTCCTCCATGGACAGGGAGAAGTCCGCCGGCAGGCCCTCCAGCATCTGGCCTGGGCCAGTGAGACCCAGGACACGGATCCGGTTGACGATTCTGCGGACGTAGCGGATCACGTTGACCCGGTGGTGAGCCCCGAAGACGCCGGTCTCGGCGAGGAACGCGACGCGGTTGCAGAAGCTGACCATGTCCGTGCGGCTCAGAAGCCGAATTTCGTGCCCTTCGTCGTCTCGCTGCAGCCGCAGGCTGTCCGAGAGCTGTTCCATGCCGCGGATCATGTTCTGCATGGAACTGGCGACATGCCGGCCGCGACGCCGAGGAAGTTCGTCATAGGCCCAGACCTTGACCGCCTCGCGCAGGGGACGCTGGTGGATCCGGCTAAACGTGAGTGTGCCGTGGTGGCCGAAGACGAACAGGTCCCAGGCGTCCTTGAGCCGCTCGGTCTCCGCGGTCGCCCCCAGCCTGCGCAGCGCGGTCTGTGCGCCACGGATGATCATCCGCAGGTCATCGACCATCCCCGCGCGGATCAGGTCGTCCTCTCCCAGCGTCTCCAGGCTCGGGACCTGGAGCAGACGCAGCTGATCGCTGATGTGCCGCATCCGGTGATCCTTGGTCTTCGCCTCCCTGGCGGTGCGGATCTGAAGGCAGTAGAGGAGCTCGGCGACCAGCCGGTCAGGCAGCCCGCGCAGGCTGACTTCGCGGTTGACCGGCACTGACGACGACGTCAGGCGCCACCGTTCCTCGTCTCCGTCGAAGGTCCCCGACCGCCGTTCGCGGTTGAGGCGGCCTCGGTGGACCTCGCAGTAGCGGGTCCGCTCCGAGCCGCGCAGCCGGTAGCAGGCGGCGACCTGGCAGGGTCCGAACCCGGGCAGCCCCTGCTGCGGGGAGTTGCGCAGGAAGTCCTCCACGGTCAGCTCGGACGAGCTGTGCCAGCGTGCCTGGTGAGTGGTGCAAAGACCATGCGTGACCAGCCGTGGCGGCCGCTGGCAGCCCGGGACGCGGCAGAGGATCTGCCCGTCGGAGCGGTGATAGGCGCTCTTCCTCGGGACTGCGGCGAAGTCCTCGAAGGACAGGCCGGACCGCCGCCAGCGGCCGAGGCAGCCGATACAGACCGGTTCGCCGAGCGGGGTGCCTTTCGTGCAGCCGGGGATTTCGCAGTCCGGCATGCCCAGCACCGGGTGGGCCTTGGGGTAGCGCACGACGCGTGACTCCCAGTCCCAGCTCACCAGGCTCAGGAACTCGGCGTCCAAGGCGTCGATGATGACCTTGGTCCGCAGGTCCTGCAGCTCATGGGCCAGCGGCAGAGGTGTCCCGATCACTTCTCCACCGTCCTGTGCAGGGATCGAGGGGAGGGAACGCGCTCGATCGCCTCGCGCAATCGGGCCCGGTCGGGGATCAGGTAGGGCCTGGGCGATTCCGGGTGTGTCTGGCCGAGCAGGGCCTGCACCTCGTCCACCGATCCGCCGGCGTCCGCGACGTTGCTGCCGAAGGCCCGGCGGGCCATGTGGGGGCCGACCTTCCTCGACAGCCTGGCCCGCTGGCTCAGCCGCTCGAACAGCTCGCCCAGCGCGTCCGGCGGCATCGGCGCCCCCAGCGGCTCACGGAACAGATTCACCAGGAGGAAGTCGCTGCCGCCCGCCCCGAGTACTTCGTGGCGCTCGTCGACGTACTGGTCGAAAGCCTGGACCACCAGGAAGTCCAACGGCTGTGTCCATGCCTGCTTCGACTTCGACCAGGCCCGGTTGCTGTTCACCCGTCGCCGGACGTGGAGGTGAGCGCCGCTGTAGTCGCAGCCCAGGGCCCGCGAGTCGGGAAGCAGGTGGCAGTCACTGCGGTGCAGGCCGGCCGCCTGGCCGCGGCGCAGCCCGACCCGGCCGAGCAGCAGCACGATCAGCCGGTCACGGGCGTTGCGGCATTCCAGAAACATCGCCACCAGCTCTTCGTCGGTGGCCCGGTCCACCTCGGCCTCCGGCTCCTGGCTCCGGTGGACAGCTCGCAGCCGGTAGGACAGGCCGGAGTCTTCGCCCTGGGCCTCCACCGGCAGGTCCCGGCTGTCGGCCAGCTCGTAGATCTGCCCGAGCACCGACCTTGGTGCCTCACCGACCGACACCGCGTAGGACAGCAGCCCCCGCACCGCCGTCAGGACGCCGTTGACCCTCCGCTCTTTGCGAGCCGGGTCGGCGCCTGGCCCCAGCACCACCGGCGCCGGGTCCTCATCCAGCGGTGACGGCGTGTACTTCAGCCAGACCATGAACAAGCCCAAGTCCCGGGCCGCGACGGACCATTCGCGCCCGGTTGACCGGCACCACCGCAGGTACAGCGCTATCCCGCCGGCGTACGCCCTCGTCGTCAACTCGGAACGACCTCGGCCGAACCGCAAGAACCTCAGCCACTGATCAGCGATGAACACGACCTCGTAGCCGTCATCGACGACCGTCCAGTACCGCACGCCAGAGGGCAATCTGACAGGAAAGGCACGCAATGCAACTCCATGATCCGACGGTTGATGCAACAACCCGCCACAGAGCCGCACCCCCAGAGAACGATCTTCAGAAGATCAACATAGCTCTCCGGTGCAACGTCCCACCACAAAGGACCAGCCCCCAGAGAAGCGGCCGGTGCCCGGTCGCCGAGCAGTGCCTCCGCTGGGCGCTGAAGGCGGGGCGGGTGGACGGCATCTGGGGCGGCAGCACGGAGAGCGAACGCCGGGCGATGAGCCGGCGCGACGCACACCCGACACAGGACCCGGTCACCACCGCGGCCTGAACGCACTACTTCTGACACTTCACGGAATGGTGGTGATGGGGCCGTGGGTGACGGACTCCAGGACGTCGGGCCACAGGATGACGGCCTCCGGGAAAAGGCCGGAGCGGAACGGGGGAGGGGCGAAAAGGTCGCCGACTGGGCCGACGGACGCCTCGGACTCCACAGCCTGATGCGAGGAAAGGCGCGGAAAGCCTTTCCCGACCACTGGTCGTTCCTGCTCGGCGAGATCAGCCTCTACAGCTTCGTCGTCGTCATCATCACGGGCGTCTATCTGACGCTGTTCTTCCACCCGTCGATGAACCAGGTGGAATACCACGGCAGTTACGCACCGCTGCGCGGCCGGCTGGTGTCCGAGGCGTTCGACTCGACGATGCACATCTCCTTCGACGTCCGTGGCGGCCTGCTCATCCGGCAGGCCCATCACTGGGCCGCGCTGGTCTTCGTCGCCGCCCTGCTGATGCACATGATGCGGGTCTTCTTCACGGGCGCCTTCCGCAAACCCCGCGAGCTCAACTGGGTGCTCGGATTCCTGCTGTTGGTCCTCGGCATGTTCGCCGGCCTGACCGGCTACGACCTGCCCGACGACCTGCTGTCCGGCACCGGGCTCGCCGTCGTGAACGGCACGATCCTCTCCATCCCGATCGTCGGGACGTACCTCTCGATGTTCCTCTTCGGCGGCGAGTTCCCCGGGACCGATCTGGTGGCCCGGTTCCACACGATCCACGTGCTGATCATCCCCGCCCTGATGGTGGGACTGCTGCTGGCCCACCTGTTCCTGGCGCCGGCCCACCGGCACACGCAGTACCCGGGCCGAGGACGCACCGAGCGGAACGTCGTGGGCCCGCCGCTGAAGGTGCGGGCCGTGAAGTCCGCGGGCTTCTTCCTCCTCGTGGCCGGCGTGATCTTCACGCTCGCCGCGGTCGCACAGATCAACCCCGTCTGGCGGTACGGCCCTTACCGCGCCGACCAGGTCTCGGCCGGGTCCCAGCCCGACTGGTACATGGGCGTCGCCGACGGCCTGCTGCGGGTCATGCCCGGCTGGGAACTCACCTTCTGGGGCCACACCCTGGCGCTGGACAACCTGATCCCGCTGCTCGCGGGCGTCGGCGTCTTCGTCGCCATGGGCGTCCACCCGTTCCTCGAAGCCTGGGTGACCGGGGACACCCGTGAGCACCACCTGCTGGACCGGCCCCGAAACCGCCTCGTACGCACGGCACTCGGTGTCTCCTGGATCAGCTTCTACCTGGTGGCCCTGATCGGCGCCGCGAACGACATCATCGCCACCCGTCTCCATGTCGCCGTCGAATCGGTGACCTGGGCGGTGCGCATCGGCCTCGTCGTCGTACCTCCCCTCGTCTACGTCCTCACCAGGCGCTGGGCACTCGGCCTGCAGCGCCAGGACCGCGACAAGGTGCTGCACGGCCGCGAGACCGGCATCGTCAAGCGCATGCCGAACGGCGAGTTCGTCGAGGTGCACGAGCCGCTCGGCCAGGAGGAGTTGGCCCTTCTCACGCAGCGCGACACCTTCAAGCCGATCGTTCCCGGCACCACGGTCGACGGTCCCGGCTCTCCCGCCGACGGGGGAGGACCGGACGGCGGATTCCGCCCCGTACGCCGTCTGCGTGCCGCGCTGAACCGCACCTTCTACGGTGACGAGGTCCCGATCGACGAGCCGCCCGCGCGGGAGCACCAGGAGATCGCGGGCGGCCCCACACCGCCGGCCGGTGCGTGAACCGCACACAAGGAAGTGGCCCCCGCCTTCCGGCGGGGGCCACTTCTTCGTGCGCTTACCGCTGCTGTGCGAGCCAGTCGGCGAACCTGGTGCCGGCGAGCTGTGCACCGGGACCGGGCAGGAGGGTGTCGTCCGCCAACTCGGCACCCCAGTAGGTGGCGTTCGGGTCCGTGACGACCTTGCGGGGGTCGTTCGTGGCGGCCAGCCCCATGCGGATGAACTCCTCGAGCTCGAACGTCTCCGGACCGGCGACCTCCACCACGCCGCCCACCGGGGCGCCGACCGTCGCACGGCCGACGGCCGCGGCCACGTCGTCGGAGACCATGGGCTGGATCTTGGCGGCGGGCAGGCGCACGGTGTCGCCCTCGGTGACCCCGTCGGCCAGCCCCTTCGCGAACTCGAAGAACTGGGTGGCGTGGACGATCGTGTAAGGGATGTCCGACGCCTTGATCAGGTCCTCCTGGACCTGCTTGGCGCGGAAGTAGCCGCTGCCCTGGAGGCGGTCGGTGCCGACCACGGACAGCGCCACGTGGTGCCGCACGCCCGCCTCGGCCTCCGCCTTCAGCAGGTTGGTGGTGGAGGTGCGGAAGAACTCCATCACCGCGTCGTCCGCGAAGGACGGGGAGTTCGAGACGTCGACCACGACCGGTGCCCCCTCCAGCACCTCGGCCAGGCCCTCACCCGTCAGCGTGTTCACGCCGGTGTTGGGGGAGGCGGGAACCGCCTCGTGCCCGTGCTCCTTCAGCTTCTCGACCAGCTTCGAGCCGATGAGCCCGGTGCCACCGATCACTACGACCTTCATGACGCGTTCCTTTCGGGGGGACAAAGCGATCCTCTGCACTACCTCTGCACCAGAAGAGACCGGGCAGCCCCCCTGCCTGTGACGCGATCATTCGGCGAGTTTCCCTTCGGTCGAGATCTCCTGCATCAGGGCGGAAATCTCCTCCGGAACGGCCGGGATGCTCTCGCGGGTGACGCCGGTTTCCGGCGACCACACGAGATTGACCCGGAGCGCGGGGTCCTGGTCCGGGAAGTCGCTGCGGTTGTGGCAGCCCCGCGTCTCGCGGCGCTCCAGGGCCGATTCGAGGGTGGCCCGGGCCGCCAGGGCGGCGGACTTGAGGTCGAAGGCGTGCGCGAGGTCCTGATAGCCGGCGATGTCCGGGTGCACGCCGACGTCCTCCATCCGCTTCTCGATCGCCGCGAGCTCCGTCAGCCCGGCGCGCAGCCCCGCCTCGTCGCGTACGACGCCCGCGTGCTCGGTCATGGTGTTGCGCAGGGCGCGCTGCAGGGCGCGTACGTTCTCCGCACCGTCGGCCGCGAGCAGGTCGTCCACCTGCGCGCGGGCCGCGGCGATCGCCGACGCCGACCGGGGCTGCGCGGTCAGGGAGTCGGAGTACGCGGCGGCCGCCCGGCCCGTGATCCGGCCGAACACCAGCAGCTCGATGAGGCTGTTCCCGCCGAGCCGGTTGGCGCCGTGCAGCCCGCTGGAGGCCTCGCCGATGGCGTACAGGCCGCGCACGTCGGTGCTGTGGTCCTCGGGCCGCACCCACACTCCGCCCATCGAGTAGTGCGCCGTGGGCGCGATCTCGACCGGCTCGCGGGTGATGTCCAGCATCTGCAGGTCCAGCATGGTCTGGTACACGCGGGGGAGCCGCGTCATGATCGTCTGCCGGGGCAGGTGGGAGACGTCGAGCCATACGCCGCCCTTGGGCGTCCCGCGCCCTTCCTTGATCTCCGTGTAGGAGGCCAGGGCCACCCGGTCACGCGTGGACAGTTCCATGCGCTCGGGGTCGTAGCGCGTCATGAACCGTTCGCCGAGCGCGTTGCGCAGGATCCCGCCCTCGCCGCGCGCGGCCTCGCTGACCAGGGTGCCGGCCGCGTTCTCCGGCTCGATGATCCCGGACGGGTGGAACTGCACCAGCTCCGCGTCCCGGAGCCGGGCCCCGGCCTCCACCGCCAGGCGGAAGGAGTCGCCGGTGTTCTCGTCGCGCCGCGAGGAGGTGCGCCGCCAGATCCGCGTATGGCCGCCCGCGGCCAGGATGACGGCGTCGGCGTGGATCAGGTAGCGCCTGCCGTTGGTCAGGTCGAAGCCGTACGCGCCGAAGGCGGCGCCCTCGTGCACCAGCAGCCGCGTGATGTACACCCCTTCCAGTACGGGGATGTCGAGCTGCTCCACCCGGCGGACGAGGGTGCGCTGGATCTCCAGGCCGGTGTAGTCACCGGCGAACGCGGTCCGCCGGAACTTGTGCGCCCCGAAGAAGCGCTGGGAGATCCGGCCGTCCTCCTCGCGGGCGAAGGCCATGCCGTACCGCTCCAGATCGTCGATGCCGCGGGCGGCGCCCTGGGTGACGATCTCCACGGTCCGGGGGTCGGCCAGCAGATAGCTCTCCTTGAGCGTGTCCGCCGCGTGCTGCTGCCAGCTGTCCTCGGGGTCCATGGTGGCCAGCGCGGCGTTGATGCCGCCGGCGGCAAGGGCCGTGTGGGCGTCCTCCTTGGGACGCTTGCCGACCGCGAGCACGTCGACCCCGGCCTCGGCCAGTTCGATCGCCGCCCGCAGGCCCGCTCCTCCGGTGCCGATCACCAGCACCATGGTCGAAAGACGTTGTTCGGTGAGAGCCACGGTCGTCTCCGGTTGCCAAGGTTGTCGTGCACTTCCATCAGTACGACCGGGCAAGCGGGGCGTCTGTGACATTCTCCCGCGGCTGCCGCCACCGCGCACCCGCGGCGGTACGCCGGCCGGGAGCCGGGGACGACGTGGGACGACGGCCGGCTCAGGCGGTCCGCGGGTCCCCGGCGAACATGGCAACCAGGCTGTGCGGCGCCTCGTCTCCGAAGAGGAGCTCGTGAAGCTCGTCGCCGTCGGCGGCGGCCGTGGCGCTGCGCGGGAACAGGGCCTGCTCGTACGCGGTGAGTGCGGCCTCCACGTCGTCCGGGTGCGCGGCAAGGGCGCGGCCCAGTTCGGCACCGTCGTACATGGCGAGGTTGGCGCCCTCGCCGTTCGGTGCCGCGAGGTGGGCGGCGTCGCCGAGCAGGGTCAGACCCGGCACCCGGTCCCAACGGTGCGTCACCGGGAGGGCGTTGAGGGGGCGCAGCACCGGCGCGGTGTCGCTGTCGGTGATCAGCGCGGTGAGCTCCGGGGCCCAGCCGTCGAACTCCGCCGTGATCCGCGCGGCCGCCGCGGCGGGGTCGGAGAAGTCGACGGCGGCGAACCAGTCGTGCGGCTTCGAGAGCGCCACGTAGGTGTGCAGGGTCCCGCCGCTCTCCCGGTGGGCCTGGATGCCCTTGCCCGGCGCGGGCGCGAACAGCGATCCGCCGCCGACCGCCTTGGCGGCGGCGGGGTGCCGGGTGTCGGCGTCGAACAGACAGGTCTCGACGAACGACCTGCCGATGTACTCGGGCGTGGCGTCGGAGAGCAGCGGCCGGACCCGTGACCAGGCGCCGTCCGCGCCGACCAGCAGGCCGGTGGCGGCGGTGGTGCCGTCGGCGAAGGCCACCTCGTGCCGGCCCTCGCCGAGGCGGCGGACGGAGCTGACCTTGTGCCCCCAGCGGACGGTGCCGGCCGGGAGCGAGTCGAGCAGGACGCGGCGCAGCTCGCCGCGCTGCACCTCGGGACGTCCGCCCGTGCCGTCGTCGGGCTCGTCGAACAGGACGGTGCCGTCCCGGCCGAGGATCCGTGTGGCCTGCCGGCCCTCCAGGACGAGGCCGCGGAACTCCTCGGTCAGCCCGGCGGCCTGGAGCGCGGGCTGTCCGGTGTGCTCATGGATGTCGAGCATGCCGCCCTGCGTGCGCGCGGTCGGCGAGGCCTCCGCCTCGTGGACCGTGACGGGTATGCCGTGGATGTGCAGGACACGGGCGAGGGTGAGGCCGCCGAGTCCGGCGCCGATGATCGTGACGGGTGCGGTGTTCATGGTGGACTCCTTCGGTGCCGAGGCCGCCCGGACCAGTGGGGCCGCCCACTCTGGAACGTCATTCCATTTTCCTGTCCCCATCTTGGAACGTCATTCCAGTCATGTCAAAATGGCCGCATGACACCACGGGCGCGCCGGTCACCGCGGCGCACAGAGGCGCTTTCGCGTGAGCGCATCGTCGAGGCCGCCGTCGAACTGCTCGACACGGCGGGCGAGAGCGGGCTGACCTTCCGCGCCCTGACCGAGCGCCTCTCCACCGGCGCCGGGGCGATCTACTGGCACGTGGCCAACAAGGGCGAGCTACTGGCAGCGGCGACGGACGCGGTCGTGGCGGAGGCGGTGTCCGCCGATGTGTCCTCGCCGCGGTCGGCGGGTTCGCCGCGGGACGGGGTCCGCGCCGTCGCGCTCGGGCTGTACGACGCGATCGAGGCGCACCCATGGCTGGCGACGCAGTTGGCGCTGCAGTTGTCCCGCAGCCCCGGCGGGCCGGTGGCACCGCGCATCTTCGAAGGGATCGGGCGGCAGGTCGGCGCGCTCGGCGTGTCCGAGGACGGCTGGTTCACCGCGACCTCGGTGCTGGTCCACTACATCCTCGGCGCCGCCGGCCAGAACGCGGTCAACACCGAGAGCGGCCGCGCGCTCGGACCCGGCGTCGACCGTGCCCGGTTCCTCGACGACGTGTCGGCGCAATGGGAGCAACTCGACCCCGACGCCTACCCGTTCACCCGCCCCGTCGCGCACCGGATGCGGGGGCACGACGACCGTGAGCAGTTCCTCGCCGGGATCGATCTCGTCCTCGCGGGGATGGCGGCTCGCTGACGCGCCGTCGCGGCGCCACCCGCGACGGAGTCACTCGCAGAACACCATCACCTTGGCATCGGGTTCCTCGACGTTCACGGTGACGTCGTCGAGGTGGTCGACGAGTTCCTCCAGCTGCTGCGGCTTGAGCTCGGTGAGGTCGATCGGCACGCCCGACCTGGCCAGCTCCGCGTTCACCTTGGTGAGTGCCTGCGGAGGGATGAGGCCGGCGAGCCGGACACCGGCACGCAGGAGCTGGAGCGGGATCTGGACGTCGACCCGGCTCGGCCCGTCGCCCTCGGTGGTCTCGCCCGACAGCACCATGAGGCGCAGGTACTTGGGCCGGGTCCTCGCGCGGGACGCCGCTCCCGGCGCCGCCTCGGGCCGTTGCCGTTCGAGGGCGTCGATGAGCCGCTCGGCCTCGTCCGTGGTGACCTTGCCCTCGGCGAGCATCTCCAGGATCTGACGGCGCTGCTCGTTCATTGCTGCTCCTTCTGCTTCGAACCGCGGTGACTCATCTGACGCTGACCAGTACGGCCTTGCGGTCGTACTCCAGCTCGAACCGGGTGCCGGGCAGCGCCCACAGCAGCTGCCCGGTGCCGCGCAGCGCGCCCGCCGGACTCACCCCGAAGACCCGGCACGCGACCAGGCCCGCCAGTGCCGCGAGCAGCAACAGCGGGGACAGCACCAGCAGTACCGGCACGACGGGTACGTACAGGCGTCGCCGGCGGCCGTCGGGACGGCGGCGGCGCACCGTCACCAGCTGCGGCATCAACGGGAGTTCTCCAGTTCGGCCAGCGCCTCCTGGGCGCTGATCTCCCCGCGCCGCAGGCGGTCGACGACATCGGCGCCCGGGGCCGCCGGTTCGATGTCGACGAAGTCGAGCTGCACGGCGATCCGCTTCAGACGGGCCTTGACCGTCGGATAGCTCACCCCGAAGACCCGCTCCATCTCCTTGATCGAACCGTGCGACCGTACGAACGCCGCGACGAACACCTGGTCCTCGATGCCGAGTTGAGCGAGCTGCGGTGGCTCGAACTGCCCCTCGATCGCCACGCCGCTGTCGGCGAGGCGGACGCGCTCCACGACGAACGGCCGGCCGTGCGTCAGGTCCGTCAGTTCCTGCCAGTCCACCCTCGGCTCCCTTACGTCCGGCGACTGCCCGTCATTTATTTGTACTTTGATTTTTTTAAGGTCACATCACGGCCAGCTTAATTTTTTCAATCTTCAGGCGGGGACCGTCCACATCGCCTCGCCCGCCGGGCAGCCGATCCGCTCTTCGAGTCGGCGGCGCAGGAGTACGGGCCCGGAGTCATCGGTTGCGTGCTCACCGGCACGGACAGCGACGGCGCCCGGGGTGTGGAAGCGGTCAAGGACCACGGAGGCACGGTCATCGAGCAGGACCCCGGGACGGCCCAGTTCGAGGGCATGCCCAAGGCCGCCGCCGGCACGGGCCGTGGACTACGTCGCACCGCTCGACGCCATTCCCCCACCATCACCGGCCTTCTGTGCACCCTTCGCCGTGGAAGAGCGGGTGCGTCTCAGTCGTCCAGCGAGGCCACGTACGGCGCCAGCTTGGCCGGGTTCATGACCCACATGAGGCGTTCGATGCCGTGCTCCGACGCCTCCATGTTGAGCAGGGCCACCGCCTTGCCGCCGGACGTGACCAGGACGGCCGGCCAGCCGTTCGCCTCGACCCAGCGGACCTCGGCCTGCGGCCAGAAGCGCGGCGCGAAGGCGGCGAGGTACTTCGAGACGTGCAGGCGCCCGACGACCGGGATCCTGGTCGCCCCGCGGATGCCTCCGCCGTCGGTGTAGCTGACCACGTCCGCGGTGAGCACGTCCTCCAGGACCGACAGGTCGCCGGTCTGTGCGGCGGCGAGGAACACCTCCAGCAGCCGCCGGTGCGCCTCGGGGCTGACGGGCTCCTTGCGTTCCTTCGCCAGATGCTTGCGTGCCCGGCTGACCAGCTGCCGCGTGTTGGCCTCGCTCGTCTCCAGCATCTCGGCGATCTGCCGGTACGGGTAGTCGAAGGCCTCGCGGAGGACGTAGGCGGCGCGCTCGACGGGGTTCAGCTTCTCCAGGAGGAACAGCACCGCCATGTCGAGCGCCTCCGCGCGCTCCGCGCCCAGCTGCGGATCCTTGCTGGTGTCGACCGGCTCGGGCAGCCAGGGCCCGGTGTACGTCTCGTGCCGCTTCCGCGCGGACTGGGCGAGGTTGATCGCCAGCCGGGACGTGACCGTGGCCAGGAAGGCGGTCGGGTCCTGGATCTCCGTGCGGTCCGTCCGCTGCCAGCGCAGCCACGCCTCCTGGACGATGTCCTCGGCCTCCGTGGCGCTGCCCAGTACGCGGTAGGCGATGCCGAAGAGCTGCGGCCGCGCGGCCATGAACTCCCTCGTCGCCTGATCGAGGGAGTCTGGGTCTTCTCCGGCGCGCATGTGAGTCCTCCAGAAGTGGATCACCATGCTACAAGCCGCCCCACGGCCGTGAAGGTCGGCGCCGCGTGCCACCTCGGCCCGCGCGCGACCTTCCGGGGCCCACGTCGAGCACGTGGGCCCCGAACCGGCAAGGGCGCGCGGACTAGCCGAACATGCCGGGCTGGTAGTCCCCGGCGGGCTGCTGGATGATGACGTTCACACGGTTGTAGGCGTTGATGATCGCGATAAGGCCCACCAGCGCGGCGAGTTGGTCCTCGTCGAAGTGCTTGGCGGCGTTCTCCCAGACCTCGTCCGGGACGCCGCCGGCCGCGTCCGCGATACGCGTGCCCTGCTCGGCCAGCTCCAGCGCGGCGCGCTCGGCCTCGGTGAACACCGTGGCCTCCCGCCAGGCCGCGACGAGGTTGAGGCGCTGCTGGGTCTCACCGGCGGCCGTGGCGTCCTTGGTGTGCATGTCGGTGCAGAAGCCGCAGCCGTTGATCTGGCTCGCGCGGATCTTCACCAGCTCCTGCGTGGCGAGCGGCAGGGTCGAGTCGGCCACCACCTTGTTGGCGGAGTTGATGTGCCGCAGCACCTTGCCCGCGAGGGGGTGGGTGAAGAAGTTGAGACGTGATTCCACGGTGATCTCCTAGCCGTGATGCGGATACGCACTCTTGACCAGGTGGCCCGGCGGTCTGTGACAGGTCGCTGGAGGTGACCTGTGTCACCGCGTCGCGCTGTGCTCAGACGGCCTTCGATAGATCGGACCTGTCACGCCCTGTTGACGCACTTCTACCTCATCCCTAGGTTGCAACCCGGGATAGCTCCGATGAATCGCTGAGCCTGCCTGGAGGTACCGTGCCCGACCACCCGTCCAGACGTACCGTCCTCGCCACCGGATCCGCCCTGGGCGGCACGCTGCTGACCGCCGGCCCGACGGCCTCCCCGGCGGACGCCGCCGACCGGACGGCGGCCGGTTCGCCGCCCGGCGACCCCTGGCGCATCGTCCTCGACGACGCCGACATGGTGTGGCAGAAGATGCCGGCGGCCTGGTACGAGGGCCCGTTCCTCGGCAACGGCCTCCTCGGCTCCGGCATCTACGCCGAGCCGGGCGCCGCCTCGACGGCCGTGCGCTTCAACGTCCAGCACTCCGAAGTGCAGGACCACCGGCCCGAGTTCGGCTCCCTCTTCGGTCTCGCCCGGTTGCCGATCGGGTACTTCACGCTGGAGCCGGTGGGCGCGATCACGGGTGTCGACTGGCGACTGTCGCTGCACGACGCCGAGTTGACCGGCACGCTCACCACCGACCGGGGCACGCTGGCCCTGCGCGCCCTGGTCCACAACGATCGCTCCCTCCTCGCCGTGGAGGTCACCCCGAGCCACGGCGAGCGCGGATTCCGCTGGGTGTTCCACGCGGCGGACGCGATCAGCCCGCGGGCGGCGTTCAAGGACCTGCCCGACGGCTACCGGGGCAACCCGCCCGCCGAGGTCACCGATCACAACGGCGTGAGCGCGGCCGTACAGCCACTGCTGGCCGGCGGGCAGCACGTCACCGCGTGGCGGGAGCGCACCGGAGGAGCGACGCGCACGCTGTATGTGCACGTGGCCCACTCGTACCCGCACACCACGGCCCTCGCCCGGGCCCTCAAGGCCGTCCGCGACGCGGCTCGGCTGCCCTACGCCGCCCTGGCCGTGCCCCACCGCGCCTGGTGGCACGCGTACTACCGCAAGAGCTTCCTCTCCGTGCCCGACGCCCGGATCCAGCGCTTCTACTGGATCCAGCTCTACAAGGCCGCCTCCGCCGCCCGGCGCGACGCCCCCGTCATGGCCACCAGCGGCCCCTGGCTGGAACCCACCCCGTGGCCCAACACCTGGTGGAACCTCAACGCCCAGCTGGAGTACTGGCTGATCCACGGCTCCAACCACCTGGAACTCGACGCGATCACCAGGGCGTTGAGCGAGTTCCGGGACAACCTCGCCGCCGAGGTCGCACAGCCCTACCGGGCCGACTCGCTCGGCATCCCCCGCACCACCGACCCCCAACTGGTCAACGGCGCGGCCAGTTCCCTCATGGGCTACGGCGTCGGCATCCCCGGCCAGGACCCGCCGACCCCCGAAGTCGGCAACCTCACCTGGGCGTTGCACAACGTCTGGCTCAGCTACCGCCACACCATGGACATCACGCTCCTCCGCGACGTCCTCTTCCCCCTGCTGCGCAAGGCGATCGCCTACTACCTGCACTTCCTCGAACCCGGCCCCGACGGCAGACTCCACCTGCCCGCCACCTTCTCCCCCGAGTACGGCGGCGACTCCCGCGACTGCAACTACGACCTGATGCTCCTGACCTGGGGCTGCCGCACCCTCCTCGAGTCCGCCGAACTCCTGGGCGTCGACGACGAGTCGGCACCCCGCTGGCGGGAGGTCCTCGCCAGGCGGGTGCCGTACCCGACGGACGCCAACGGCTTCATGATCGGCGCGGACATCCCCTTCGCGAAGTCCCACCGCCACTACTCGCACCTGCTCGCCGTCTACCCGCTGTACGAGATCACCGGCCGCACCCCGGACGAACGCGCCCTCATCGAGAAGTCCCTCGCCCACTGGGTCGGCTTCGAGGGCGCGCTGCAGGGCTACACCTTCACCGGCGCCGCCTCGATGTCGGCCCTGCTCGGCAAGGGCGAGGACGCGCTGCACTACCTCGGCGAGCTGATGACCCGCTTCATCAAGCCCAACACCATGTACCTGGAGTCCGGCCCGGTCATCGAGACACCCCTGTCGGCGGCCCAGTCCCTGCACGACATGATCTGCCAGTCCTGGGGCGGCGTCGTCCGCGTCTTCCCCGCGCTCCCCGCGGCCTGGGCCGACCTCACCGTCCACGGCTTCCGCACCCAGGGCGCCTTCCTGCTGAGCGCCCACCGCGAGGCCGGCGCCACCCGCTGGGTGCGCCTCGTCAGCGAGGCGGGCGCCCCCTGCGTCGTACGCCACGGCATCCCGGGACCGGTCGACGTACGCGACCGCCGAGGCCGCCTCCTCGACCACTCCGACGCGGGCGACGGAGCGATTCAAGTCGCCCTGGCGAAGGGGGAGTCGGCGCTGATCACAGCCAGGGGCGATCGTCCTGACCCGATCGTGGCGCCGGTACGGCCGAACGCGGATGAGCCCCGCTGGGGGCTGCCCCTGGGCTGAGTCCGGGTGCGCCCTCGGGGTCCCGCGGCCGGAACACCCAGGTGCGGTACACCGCGAAGCGGAAGCCGGTGGCGATCGCGAGGCCCACCGCCTTAAACAGGTTGTTCTGGACGGCGCTGTCCCAGCCGAACCAGTACGTGGCCGCGTACAGCACGCCGTTCTCGATGACCAGGCCGACGATGCTGAAGACGATGAACAGCGTGAACTCACGGGCCGGCCGGCGCTTGTCGCGGTCGCGGTAGGCGAAGTAGCGAAAGCCCACGTAGTTGACGAGCAGGGCCACGACGGTGCCGATGACGCTGCACCGCACCACGGGCAGCGGGGTGAGCGCGCGGCACAGGTTGAACACCGCGAAGTTCACCACCACGCCGAGGCCGCCCACCGCGGCGAACCGCACGATCTCGCCCGTCAGCGCGCGGCGGGCGCGACGCGGGGGTTCGCCCGGCGGCCGGTCAGGCGAGGAAGCCGACGTGGACATGATCGTGGTGGGTGGGGTCGCTGAAGAACTGGCCCGGGGTCCGGCCGCTCAGCAGTACCGGGCCGCCGACATTGTAGGAGCCGGCCGCCGCCGCGTCCCGCATGAACGACTCGACCAGACGGCGCGGGGTGGCCGGATCGACCACGGACCGGCCGTCGATCTGCCAGACGTCGAACGCCCGGCCGCGCGGATGGTCGCTGCGGCGGGAGGTGCCGAAGACGTACAGCGGGTGCCCCGAGCGGAGCACGCTCACGGTCATCCGGTACGTGCCCGCCAGATCCAGCAGCGCCCTCAGGACGGAGGGGTGGATGTGCCCGCTGCGCACATCGGCCCGTGCGGCCGGCGGCAGCCCGATCCGCGCGTCGTCCAGCACCTTGTGCGCGGCGGCGGGCAGGGACGGGAGCGCCGGGCCGGGGGCGGCCGGGTGCAGGGCGGTAACCGTCCACCGCGGCCGGGCGCGGCTGAGGCGCACGTCCACGGTGGTGCCGCCCGCGGTGACAGTGCCTCCGCGGCGGGTCCACTGCCGGCAGACCACCAGCACGCTGCCCGTGTCGGCGAGGATGCCGCCGTACTGCGCGTCCACCACCCGCAGCACGGCCTCGTCGGCGGTGGCGAGCAGCGGTTTCGCAGAGTCGGCGAGTCCCGGATCGAGCCCGAGGGTGGACACCCGGCGCCGGGCCGCGGCCATGCCGTGATCCCCGGCCGGCCAGCTGCCGAGTGCCTCGACGAGCCGGACCGCGCGGAGCTTGACCTGCGGGTCGACGTCTGCGGGGCTCGGGCGCCAGGCCACGGCGCTCGGGAAGGCGGGCGGTGTGCTGGTGCCCGCGGACGGCTGCCGTCCCGGCGCCTGCGTGCTCCGGGTGCGCGAGGCGGCGGGGTGCGGGTGGGACGTGGAGCAGCCCGCGGCGCCGAGCGCCAGGCCGCTCGCCGCCAGCAGTACGGTCCGGCGTCCGAGCCGCGACGCCTGCTGTCCGAAGTCACCCATCGGCCCGTTCCCCTCGGCCGCTGACACGTGGAGTCCGGGCCGGGACGCCCGTGGCTCCCTTCCTCAACCCTACGTCGTGTCGGGTAGAGGTGCAGGGCGCCGGTGGTGCCTGAGCCCGGCCCCCTACGGCTCCTCGTCGAGCAGGTCACGCAGCGCCTGCTCCTCCTGCGGGGTCAGCTCGCTGACGAACTGCTGCAGCGCGGCGATCGGGTCGGGCCCGCGGTCCAGGGCCCGGCGCATGGCGTCGGCCGTCACTTCGGCGGCGTTCTTCGCCGGGCGGTACGCGCCACGCCGCCCGTCGACGTCCCGCAGCACCAGCCCCTTGTCGTACAGGCGCTTGAGGATGGTGTGCACGGTGTTGTACGCCAGGTCGCCGCCGAGCCGGTCCTGGATCTCGGCCGGGGACAGCGCGTCCTCGGTCGCCCAGAGCGCGGCGAGGACCTCGCTCTCCAGCGCGCCGGCGCTGCGCCGTTCCCCACCGCCACGGGGAGATGTGCCTGCCATGCCGAAACCCTACGGTGCGGAGGGTTCGTGGGCCCCGCCCGGCGCCGCCGCCTGCGGGGCGCGGCGGTTCACCAGCCGGGGCAGGCGCGGCGGGGTCAGGAAGCCCTCGGCGCGGGCGCTGGCCAGACCGATGCGCGGGATGTCGGCGCTCTTGGCGAACAGCAGATAACGGGGCTCCCACACGGGCCGGTACTTGGCGTTGGCGCGGTAGAGGGACTCGATCTGCCACCAGCGGGAGAAGAAGGTGAGGATCGAGCGCCACAGCCGCAGCACGGGCCCGGCGCCGAGCCGGGCGCCGCGCTCGAAGACGGCCCGGAACATGGCGAAGTTCAGGGACACCCGCTGTACGTCCAACTCCTTCGCGTGCAGCAGGAGTTCCACGACCATGAATTCCATCAGGCCGTTCTCGCAGGCCCGGTCGCGGCGCATCAGGTCCAGGGACAGCCCGCGCTCGCCCCACGGCACGAAGCTCAGCAGCGCCCGCGGCCGGTCCTCGGCGTCCCGGCACTCCAGCGTCACGCAGCGCCCGTCGCCCGGGTCGCCGAGCCGGCCGAGCGCCATGGAGAACCCGCGCTCGGTCGCGCCGTCGCGCCAGTCGTCGGCCCGGTCGATCAGCGTGGCCATCTCGTCGTCGGGAATGTCCGCGTGGCGGCGGATGCGCACGGTGTACCCGGCCCGCCGCACCCGGTTGTGGGCCTGCCGCACGACGCGCATGGCGCGCCCGTCGAGGGTGAAGTCGGCGACGTCCACGATGGCTTCGTCGCCCAGTTCCAGGGCGTCCAGGCCGTGCCGGCCGTAGACCGTGCCGCCCTCCTCGCTCGCGCCCATCACGGCGGGAGTCCAGGCGTGCCGCCGGGCCTCGGCGAGCCAGGCGTCGATGGCACCGGGCCAGGCCTCGGGATCGCCGATCGGGTCGCCGGAGGCGAGGCTGACGCCGCCGACGACGCGGTAGGTGACGGCGGCCTTGCCGGTGGGGGAGAAGAGGGCGGCCTTGTCGCGGCGGAGCGCGAAGTAGCCGAGGGAGTCGCGCTCGCCGTGCCGGTCGAGCAGCGCGCGCAGCCGCTTCTCGTCGTCCTCGCCGAGCAGTTCGCGGCCGCGGGGCGAGCGGAAGCCGGCGTAGAGGACCAGGCAGAAGCCCGCCGCCATCATGAGGTTGATCACTACGTCCACCCAGCGCGGCGCGTGCACGGCCGACACCCGGTCGGCGAGCGGTCCGACGCTGATGCCGCGCAGCAGCGTGTACGCGACCTTGTCGAACAGGGTGGCGCCCTGCAGCGTGTTGGTCGCGCCGACGAGCAGCGTGCCGATCGTGCCGCTCACCACGAGGCCGCCCGCGCCGACGGCGAGCGCCAGCTTCGGGTTGGACGGGTCCCCGACCGCTTCGAAGTTCCGCCGCCCGATCATCAGGGCGGCCACGAACAGGCCGGTGAGCAGGGCGGAGACCCAGTTGAAGAGGTGTGCGCGGTAGGGGTCCTGGGTGAGGGCGACGGCGTAGAGCACGAACAGCGGCCCGGCCAGCGCCATGTTGACCACCCAGGCGGCCCGCTTCCCGCGCCGCATCACGAGCGACAGGAAGATCGCGAGCGCCGCCGAGACCAGGCCGGCCGTGGCCAGGTACGGCGTGAAGTACTCACCCGCGTGGTGCGCGTGGAACCGGTGGGCGGTGTGCGAGGCGTAGATCCGGCCGGTGTTGTGCTCCGCGACCTCGCGGCGGAACGGCACCGACATGACCGCCACGATGTTGACCAGGGCGATGAGCCGCAGGTACCAGACGGTGAACGAGGCTGCCCGGGCGCGCAGTTGGGACGGGGCGGACGGTTGTTCGGGAGCGGTGCGCCGGCGGGGGACCGGTGCCGACTGCTGCTGGACGGACATGACTGGCGGTCACCTTGGGGAATGAGCGGTGGGTGCGGGACGGGTGGGGACGGGGCGCGCGGTGGGTGGCCGCGTGCCGGGCCTCCGGCGTGGCGCAGTCCGTGGAAGGCGCCGGCCGTAGGTCCGCGATGCCCGAGGTGGGGTGGCTCACCGTACGCGATGCGGCGGCCGGCCGGGGAGGGCGTACGGCGCTCTGTCCATGCTTGCTCCCGTGTGCTCACCACCCGCCCCACCCCACGCCTTGCGGGGCACAGAGAACCCTACACGTTGTAGGGGTGGAGGGGGCGGGTGGCGACCATCCCGCGGGTACCCGGAACGGGGACGGTGACTCAGTCCTCGTGACGGTCGTCGTCCCGGTCGACCGTGGTGGCCGTGACCTGCCCGGACCGGGCGTCGACGGTGACCTCGTGCTCGGTGCCCCGGGCGTCGGTGACGTCGACCTGCCAGGCGACGGCGCGGCCGTGGTCGTCGAGCTCGGCGGAGGTCGCGGTGCCCGCGCTCCTGCCGAGGGCGGCGTCCACCGCCCGGCCGAGGCCGGTCCGGTCGAGCTTCACCCTGGCGGCGTCGTCGCCGTCGTCCTGGTCAGTGCTGCGGGCGACGACCTTCCCGTCGGCGTTCACGGTGACGTCGTGCTCGGTGCCTGCGGCGTCGAGCACGTCGACCTTCCATACGGCCCTGCCGTGCTCCTCCTCGAACTCGGCCGAAGTGACCGTGCCCGCAACCGACTTCACGGCCGCCTCGGCCGCCTGCTTCAGGCCGGTCCCGGTGCTCGCGGCGCGGGCCCGGCCGTCGTCGGAGTCGTCGTACGCGTCGTCGCGGCCGTGGTCGTCGCGCCTCTCCCGGTCGTAGCCGGCGCTCGTCCGGGCGCCGTCGTCGTCCCCGTCGTCGGCGACGGGGACGGCGGTGGCGGCGCCCGCGCCGCCGAGCAGCACGGCGGTCGCGAGCACGGCGGCGGCGGTGCGGCGCCGGCCGGTCGGAGGGCGCTGGAGAACCTTCATGGTGGGTGGTCCCTTCCTCTCGGGTCACGGAGGCCGACGGTGATCGGCCCGACGGGAAACAACCCTGCGCGGACCACCCTGAAGCCACGCTGAAGCTTCCTGAAGATCAGTTCAGGAAGGGTCTGCGACGCTGTGCGTATGCGCCTGCTGATCGTCGAGGACGAACAACGCCTCGCCACCGCCCTCGCCCGGGGCCTGTCCGCCGAGGGCTTCGCCGTCGACGTCGCCCACGACGGCGTGAGCGGCCTGCACCTGGCGCGGGAGCAGGACTACGACCTGATCGTCCTGGACATCATGCTGCCCGGCCTGAACGGCTACCGCGTCTGCGCCCAACTGCGCGCGGCCGGCGACGAGACGCCGATCCTCATGCTCACCGCGAAGGACGGCGAGTGGGACGAGGCCGAGGGGCTGGACACCGGCGCGGACGACTACCTCACCAAGCCCTTCTCCTACGTCGTCCTGCAGGCCCGCATCCGCGCCCTGCTGCGCCGCCGCACCCGCGCCGGCGCGCAGGTGCTGCGGATCGGCGACCTGACCGTCGAGCCAGGGGCCCGGCGCGTGGAGCGCGCGGGCACGGAAGTCCCGCTCACCGCCAAGGAGTTCGCGGTCCTGGAACATCTCACCCTGCACGCGGGCCAGGTGGTGTCCAAGGCCGAGATCCTCGCCCACGTCTGGGACTTCGCCTACGACGGCGACCCGAACATCGTCGAGGTCTACGTCAGCGCCCTGCGCCGCAAGCTCGACGTGCCCTTCGGGCGGCGCTCCATCACCACCGTGCGCGGCGCCGGGTACCGGCTGGAGGCCGACGGCGGCCGCCATGCGTAGGCCGTTCGCCTCCGTACGGTCCCGCGCCGCGCTCGCCGCGACGGTGGTGGTCGCCGTCGCCCTCGTCGTCGCGGGCCTCGCCCTGATCGCCGTACTGCGCCACAACCTCACCGACCGGGCGGGCCTGGAGTCCGAGGTCACCGCCCGCACGGTGGCGGGCTCCCAGGCCGCGATCAACGGGAACTTCGGCTCCCTGGATCTGCCCGACGACGAGGACCGGCTCGTCCAGGTCGTCGACTCCGCGGGCAAGGTGCTGGCCGCCGGGGACGAACTGGAGGATCGCGGCCGTCTCACGAACTACGCGCCCGCTCCCGAGGCCGACGCGTCGAGCACGGGGTCGCGCGGCGGCGACGACCACGGCGGCGGCCACGGCGACGACGACAGCGACGACGACGACAGCACCCCGGCCAGGGGCAAGGTGGGCACGGACGTGGACCGCGAGACATTCGCGGTCCGGCTCGGCGACGAGACCTACGACTACCGCTTCGCCGCCGTGCAGGGCACGACCTACGACGGCCGCACCTACACCGTCTACGCCGGCACCTCCCTCCGGGACGAACAGGCCACCCTCGACCAGGTCGGCCAGGCCATGCTGATCGGGCTGCCGTTCCTGCTCGTCGTGGTGGCGGGGGTGACCTGGCTGGTCACCCGGCGGGCGCTGCGCCCGGTGGAGGGCATCCGCGCCGAGATGGCCGAGATCACGGCCAGCGGCGACCTGTCCCGCCGTGTGCCGCGGCCCGACTCGCACGACGAGATCGCCCGGCTCGCCGCCACCACCAACGAGACGCTGACCGCGCTGGAGCAGTCCGTGGCGCGGCAGCACCGCTTCGTCGCGGACGCCTCCCACGAACTGCGCAGCCCCATCGCCTCGTTGCGCACCCAGCTCGAAGTGGCGCTCGCGCACCCCGGCCTGCTGGACGTCGAGGACGTGCTCCAGGACGTGGTCCGGCTGCAGCACTTGGCGGCCGACCTGCTCCTGCTGGCCCGTCTCGACGCGGGGGAGCGCCCCGCGGAGGGCCGCGTCGACCTCGCGGCGCTCGTCCGCGACGAGATCGCCGAGCGCGCCGCCACGGACCACATCACCCCGAACGCCACCCTCGACGAGGGGGACTTCCAAGTGGCGGGCAGCCGCGGTCAGTTGGCCCGAGTGCTGGCCAACCTCCTCGACAACGCCCAGCGGCACGCCACCTCCACGGTCGGCGTCGCTCTGCGCGCCGAGGGTGCCGACGCCGTGCTCACCGTCGACGACGACGGGCCCGGCGTCCCCGAGGCCGACCGTGAGCGCGTCTTCGAGCGCTTCGTCCGCCTCGACGAGGCCCGTACCCGCTACGACGGCGGCGCCGGCCTCGGCCTGGCCATCGCCCGCGACGTCGTGGAACGCCACGGCGGCACGCTGACGCTCGGTCAGGAGCCGGGCGGTGGAGCGGTCTTCCGGGCCGTGTTCCCCCGCCTCGCCTGAACTCCCGCGCGACCGGACTCAGCCGTGCAGGGTGGGCCGGTACACGAGTTCCTGGGTGCGGCCGTCGAGGGTGCGGGTCTCGAGCAGTTCGAGGTCGAAGTCGGGCGCGTCCCGGAAGATCGGGTCGAGCCCGGTCTCGCCGGTGATGACCGGGAAGAGCGTCACCTGGACGCGGTCGACCAGGCCGGCGGCCATCAGCGCGCGGTTCATCGACAGGCTGCCGTGCGAGCGCAGCGGCACGTCCGACTCCTCCTTGAGCCGCGCGACGACGTCGACGGCGTCGCCCCGGGCGACGGTCGCGTCCGGCCAGTCGAGCTTGCCTTCCAGGGTGGACGACACCACCGTGGCCGGCATGTTCCTCATCCGGGTGACCCAGGGGTCGCGCACCTCGGACTCCTCGGTGCTGGACGCCAGCATCTGCGCGAACTCGCGGTAGGTGTTGGCCCCGAAGACCATCCGTTGCTTCTCGCGGTACAACGAGAGCCGGTGGTCGAGGAGTTCGGGGCCCTGCTTGCCCCAGTAGCCGGTCCAGTCGCCGCCGGCGGCGCCGAAGCCGTCGAGGCTGCAGAAGACGTCGAACGTGTAGGTGGCGGTCATGATGATCTCCTCGCGTGTGAGGTCACGTGTCACAGGTGCAGACCGGGGCCCTCCAAGAAAGTCATCGCGGCGTCCCGGCGGCCGCGCTACTTGGGCGGCAGACCCGCCGCGAACGCGTGCCCCTCGTCGATCCACTCGCCGAGCGCCTCGTCCTCCGCGACGGCGGAGCCCGCCACCACGACCCAGCCGCGCATCGGCCGGCCCGTCATGTCGAAGAGCCGCGCGCCCGGCCGGGCCAGTGCGGCGTCCGTGGCATCCGGTCCGACCCGGACCATGAGGTCGTCGCCGGTGACGCCGACGGCCATGTTGCCGCGGTACAGGAAGGCGATGCCCCCGAACATGCGCTTCTCACCGATCCCGGGATCGGCACGCAACCGTTCCCGCACCCGCTCGGCAAGCCCTTCGTCGTACGCCATCGGACGCCTCGCCTCCTTCCCGGCGCCGTCGCCCGCCCGGCCGGAGCGGCTCGACCGCCGTAGGGCCAGGATCGCAGCGGCCGCGACGTGACGCGCGACATCGGTCGGAATGACGAGCGCGGCGATCATGATGTCGCAGGGGGTCAGTGTGTCCGAGACCCGCGCCGTCGACCACGACCTCGCGCCCGGCGTCTACCCCGACATGACCGAGCACGGCTTCGCGACGGACGAGTGGCCCGCGCTGTACGAGCAGGTGATGGCCGCGGACCGCCTGGTGCTGGCGGGGCCGATCTGGCGGGGCGACAACAGCTCGGTCGGTGTGGCCGCCCATGCCGTTGCCCGGACGGCGTGAAGCACCGCGCGATGAACATCCTCTACAGCCTCCAGCACCTCGGCCACACCATCCCGCCGCAGGCGGACGCCGGCTGGATCGGGCAGGCCGGCCCCGGCCCCTCGTACCTGGACACCGGATCGGGCGGCCCGGAGAACGGCTTCACCAACGGCAACACCGCCCCTAACACCCGCCGCACGCCTCTGACCAGCCCGTAGGCCTCGGTGTTCAGGTTGTGTTCAGGCCCGCCGCGGCCTCGGCCAACTCGGTCTCCAGAAGCGCCAAAACAATGGCAAAGGGGTCTGGGGTGATCACCGGGCGCCGTGTCATGGTGCCCCGCATGACGACAGATCACCTCACGCACGACCGACCCATGCGCCACGTACGACACGCGGCGAGCAAGGTGCCGGAGGTGACCGTCTACTTCTGGATCATCAAGGTGCTGACGACCGGGATGGGCGAGACGGCCTCCGACTTCCTGGCCCATCTGCTCGGCCCCGTCCCGGCGGTCGGTCTGGGCGGCATCGCGCTGGCGGCCGCCCTGGCGGTGCAGTTCGCCGTCCGGCGCTACGTCGCCTGGATCTACTGGACGGCGATCGTGATGGTCAGCGTGTTCGGCACGATGGCCGCGGACGTCCTGCACGTCGGCCTCGGCGTGCCGTACACCCTGTCCACCCCCTTCTTCCTCGCCGCGCTCGCCGCCGTCTTCGTCCTCTGGCACCGCAGCGAGGGCACCCTGTCCATCCACAGCATCCACACGCGGCGCCGTGAGGCCTTCTACTGGGCCGCCGTCCTGGCCACGTTCGCGCTGGGCACCGCCGCCGGTGACCTCACCGCGACGATCGGCCTGGGCTACCTGGGCTCCGCCGTCCTGTACGCCGCCGCGATCGCCGTCCCGGCCGTCGCCCACCGCTGGGGGAGCCTGAACGCGGTGACCGCGTTCTGGGCGGCGTACGTCATCACCCGCCCGCTCGGCGCCTCCGTCGCCGACTGGATGGCCGTCGGGCACGGCCGGGGCGGGCTCGCCCTGGGCCTGGGACCGGTCACGCTGTCCTGGACCGTGGCCATCCTCGGCTTCGTCGGCCACCTGGCCGTCTCCCGCAAGGACGTCCAGCACGACGCCCCGGCGTGACCCGCCGGCACCCGCGCCCCGTGGGGGGAGCCGCGCGTAGTACCGCGGTACCACCCGCCCGGCGCAATCCAGCCTCCCGGTACCACGGTTTCGGGGTGATCCGGCTCTTAGCGTGGTCGTGAGGCGCCGCAGGCGACCGACGCCGCAGGCCGACAGGAAGAGCGCGCATGATCGACGCACGGCAGTTGACCAAGAGGTACGGCGAGAAGACCGCCGTGGACGGGCTGGACTTCGAGGTGAAGCCCGGCACGGTGACCGGATTCCTGGGGCCCAACGGCGCCGGCAAGTCCACGACCATGCGCATGATCGTCGGCCTGGACGCCCCGACGAGCGGCTCCGTCACCGTGAACGGACAGCACTACGCCCGCCACCGCGCACCTCTGCAGGAGGTCGGCGCCCTCCTGGAGGCCAAGTCGGTCCACCCGGGCCGCTCGGCCTACCACCACCTCAGGGCCCTGGCGCTCACCCACGGCATTCCGCGCCGCCGGGTCGACGAGGTCATCGAGCTCGCCGGACTGGGCAGCGTGGCCGGGAAGCGCGCCGGTGCCTTCTCCCTCGGCATGGGCCAGCGGCTGGGCATCGCGGCGGCGCTCCTGGGCGATCCGCAGACGGTGATGCTGGACGAGCCGGTCAACGGGCTGGACCCCGAGGGCGTGCTCTGGATCCGCAACCTGCTCAAGGCGCTCGCCGACGAGGGCCGCACGGTGTTCGTCTCCTCGCACCTGATGAGCGAGATGGCCCTGGTCGCGGACCACCTGATCGTCGTGGGCCGCGGGCGGCTGCTGGCCGACACGACCGTGGGCGACCTCGTCCGCGAGGCCGGCGGCGACACGGTCACGGTCGCCACCGAGGACCCGGCGCGGCTGCGCGACGTCCTGGCCGGGCCCGGCGTCGACATCACCGGCCGTATCGGCTCCGAGGAGCTGCACGTGACCGGTCTGACCGCCCGCCAGATCGGGCTGAAGGCCGCCGAGCACGGGATCCCGCTGTTCGAGCTGACCGCGCGATCGGTGTCGCTGGAGGAGGCGTTCATGGAGCTGACCAGGGATGCCG